>NZ_MVOM01000001.1:0-169790 GCF_002018895.1 Acinetobacter sp. MF4640
GAATTATTAAGTGGGTAAGAAGAGAATTAGAGCGGAGAATACACGCTAAATTATACAAAAATACATTTATATAATTTAAAATTATGTGAAACATCTACTATTTATCAAAGAATTCGATGAAGTGCAAATTATTTTGCGTCATTTTTATACAACTTTAGTCTAGTTTTTCCAAAAAAAGCTGTTTCAATTGTTTTATTTATAGACAAAAACTGAATTATGATTCATTTTATTTAAAAGTGAATTTGGATTCACTTTTTATAATAAAGCTCACAATTGGAGGTGAGGGAAAAATGACAGCGACAACAATGAATGTAAATGCTGTAATCGATCAGGCTAAGTTTAAGCCTTTTCATTTAACGGTTGTTTTGTGGTGCTTATTCGTCGTCTTGTTTGATGGTTATGATTTAGCAATTAACGGTGTGGCTTTACCGCTTTTAATGAAAGAGTGGGGTATGACGGCTGTTCAAGCGGGAATGCTAGCCAGTACTGCCCTAGCAGGTATGATGTTTGGTGCAATGCTATTTGGGATGCTGGCCGATAAAATTGGCCGTAAAAAAGTCATTATTATCTGTGTTACGTTGTTCAGTGGGTTCACTTTTGCGGGTGGCTTTGCATCAAACCCGACTGAATTTGGTATTTTACGCTTTATCGCAGGTCTTGGAATTGGTGGTGTATTACCGAACTTGGTCGCTTTAACTTCGGAATATGCGCCGCAGAAGTTTCGTAGTACTTTGGTGACCGCGATGTTTAGTGGCTATGCAATGGGTGGGATTATGGCAGCGCTACTAGGTGTTGCGTTTACGCCAACCTTTGGCTGGAAGATCATGTTTTTCATTGCGGGTATTCCATTACTGTTTATTCCGATTTTATGGAAATTCTTACCTGAATCAGTCACTTTTTTAGTGAAAGACCAGCAAACAGAAAAGGCTCGTAGCATTATTCAACGTCTGGTCCCTGAAGAGACTGTAACTTCAGATACTGTTCTAGTGCTGAACGAAGCTAAAGTCCCTGATGCATCTGTCGCTGCCTTGTTTAAAAATGGCCGTGGTATGGGTACAGTTTTATTTTGGTGCTGCTTCTTCATGTGCTTATTGATGGTTTATGCCCTAGGAAGCTGGTTACCAAAACTGATGATGGCTGCGGGTTATTCGATGGGCAGCAGTTTAATGTTCCTCCTTTCCTTGAACATTGGTGCGGTGATTGGCACTGCTGGTGGTGGTGTGCTTGCGGATCGTTTCCACTTGAAACCTGTCATTATTAGCATGTTGACTGTCGGGGCATTTGCATTGGTGGGTTTAGGCTTTAATTCACCACAACCTGTAATTTATTTATTGGTTGCACTTGCAGGAGCTGCTTCAATCGGTTGTAGTATTTTACTATATAGCTATGTGGCGCAATATTATCCATTGGCTGTTCGTTCAACTGGGTTGGGTTGGGCATCAGGAATTGGCCGTGTAGGTGCAATCGTGGGTCCAATTGTCATTGGTGTATTGTTGGGCATGGAATTACCACATAAGTTGAATTTTATTGCTGTGGCAATTCCTGCGGTACTTGCTGCGATAGCAGTTTCTTTTATCCGTTTAAATAGTGCTGAAGAAGCAGTTAAAACTCAGGTGAAAGTTTCAAGTTCAATCAAAGCATCTTCTTAGTTAAATCTTAAATAAATAAAAGGCTCTCGTTGTGAGGGCCTTTATTTTTTTCAAAATAGATGTACCGTTGGATGGTATTTGATCGTGTTTGAAGGAGAGTGCTATGCTAAAGGCAGCTTTAAATAGGGCAGTACAATAACAATGATTAAGCAGCAGAAAAAACTCGAACCTGAGCAAAGTGAACGTTTATTCAACATCCTAGAACAGCGTTTTCAGCAGTACACTGAACGTCATATGCAAATTAGTTGGGCATTTGTCCGAGAAAAACTTTTGCAGTCTCCGGAAAAATTATACGCCTTACAACAAATGGAAATGAGTAGAGGTGAGCCTGATGTCGTGGTTTTACCGAATACACAAGATGTGTATTTTTTTGATTGTTCGATTGAGTCACCGAAGGGGCGACGGAGCATGTGTTATGACCGAGAGGCACTATTGAGTCGCAAGGATCATCCGCCTGAAAATACAGTGCTCGATTGGGTACAGGCGTATGGCTTAAGCTTAGTGACGGAACAACAGTATTATCTTTTACAGCAGATCTTTAATTTTGACTTGAAAACATCCAGTTGGGTTGAGACTCTAGCTGAATTACGTCAGCAAGGCGGGGCAATTTTTTGTGATCAGCGCTATGGTCGTACGTTTACCTATCATAATGGCGCTGCTTCGTACTATGCGAGTCGAGGATTTCGGACTTATATTCAGCTTTAACTGTGGAAATATAGATAAAAAGAAACCCCGACATCCTGTCGAGGTTTCTTTGTATTTCAGTGTTTAGATACAACTTCTGTCATATCTCACATCCTGATGCTCAAACTGATTATTGTTGTTTTAAGTTTGGGAAACGTCCTGTTTCCTGATGATTTAAATATACATGGCGATGGCTGTTGTTCATACAGCATTTTAACCACGCTATTTGTAAGCCTAAGCTGACAAAAGTGAATGGCTTATAATTTTTGCTTAGTGCTTTAGATCAGCATCTTTTAAATAGTCTGATGAATGCTGGATTGATCTAGTGAAACTGATGATGTTCTACGCAATGACTGGCTTTGGTGGTTTCTCTTTTAAATATAGAGCATCACTGGTATCGCGCAGTTTTAAATACGACTGCGCGATAAATACAGAACAATATTAAAAAGTTGTATGCATGCATGTGATGTTCATCAGAAAGATGATCAATCTTTCTAGATGGAGTGAATATTTGAATAAAAATGTGAAAAGTAATGTTTTTATGCAGGAGATTGATAGCTTTAGCGTTATTTACATTGATTTTTTCAGTAGGTTGAGTATCGATACAGGATCTTCAAATTTTATGCAAGAAAATAGGCGCAATAAATCATTCCAAAAATTTTGTTAATTTATAACTAATTTTGTACAATAAATAAGCTGATTAATTGAACGGTTGAATCAGCACACATTATAAAAATGGAATATTTGAAGCAGAAATTACAGAATATTTTTATAAAAGTGAGTATTGTTGAACCATATAAAAGGGAAGTTTAATCGACACACTTTAACCAAGGTTTTGTGAAAACTCCTCTGTTTGTCATTTAGAACCTTGCACCCAAAAGGTCGAAGCTAAATCAAACACTCAAGATTAATATTAAATGGTTCTTTTTTGTTGCGAGATAACCAAATAAAAAGCAATTAAAAGGGACCTAGGTTTAGGTGTTTTATGTCAGGAACTCGTGAAAACTGGACATCACGATCTGGTTTTATTATTGCAGCTGTAGGTTCGGCTGTAGGTTTAGGTAATATTTGGCGTTTCCCTTATGTTGCTTATGAAAATGGTGGCGGCGCCTTTCTTATTCCTTATTTATTGGCTTTAATTACCGCTGGTTTACCACTGTTATTTTTAGATTATGCAACGGGACATCGTAGTTCGGGGTCACCACCTAAAGCCTATCGGGCTTTGTTTAAAGGCGGTGAAACGCTGGGTTGGTGGCAAGTCTGTGTGTGTATCATCATTGGTTTGTACTATGCCAGCGTACTGACGTGGGCGGGTAGCTATGTTTACTTCTCGATTGGTCAGACTTGGGGCAGTGACCCTGAAAGTTTCTTCTTTAATACCTACTTACAAACTTCGAAAGCAACAGGTTTCGATTTACAGTTTGTAAGCCATTTATTTTGGCCAATCGTAGGAATTTGGGCGCTGACCTTAATTATTCTGTTTGGCGGGGTTAAAAAAGGTGTTGAATTATCGAATAAGATTTTCATGCCTTTATTGTTCGTTTTATTTACCATTTTAGTAGTGCAATCACTTCGTTTACCAGGTGCCGCAGAAGGCTTAAATGCATTCTTTACGCCAAACTGGTCTGCGATGATGGACTATAAAGTGTGGCTGGCGGCGTATGGTCATACCTTCTTCTCGCTTTCTGTGGGTTTCGGGATCATGGTGACTTATGCATCTTACTTAAAGCCAAAGACCAATTTGACAGGCTCAGGTTTAATCGTTGGTTTTGCCAATGCTTCAACTGAAATCTTGGCGGGTATTGGTATTTTTGCTGCATTAGGCTTTATGGCGCATGCCGCAGGCAAAGAAGTTCAAGATGTGGTGAGTGGTGGTATCGGTTTGGCATTTATTGCTTTCCCGAAAATCATTTCAAGTCTTGGTGCAGGTGCTGATTTATTCGGTCTATTGTTCTTCTCATCATTATTTGTTGCCGGTATTTCTTCTATGGTTAGTATCTTGGAAGTGCCAATTGCAGCGATGCAGGATAAGTTAAAATGGAGCCGTAAAAAAGCAGTTACCATTATCGGTGGTGGTAGTGCACTGGTTTCAGTGATCTTATTCTCAAGTGTGAATGCGATTAAATTGGTAGATATCGTGGATCACTTTATCAATAACATTGGCATTGTGGGTGGCGCGCTTGTTTCTATTCTTTGTATTACTTGGTTTAAGCGTTCAGCATTGATTGAGCTGCGTGATCACGTAAACCGTATTTCTACCATTCAACTCGGTAAGGGTTGGGCATTTACCTTGACCGTGATTACTTCACTCGTGTTATTAACGACGTTGAGTATGACGTTATTTAATTTGGTGAAAAATGGTTACGATACTTATAGCATGAGTCTGCAAGGGCTATTTGGTTGGGGCAGTGTGATTTTCTGTGCCGTCGTCGCAATCGTACTCAGTAAAGTTAAAGATCGCTAGGAGAAAAAAATGAATACTTCAGCAATCGTAATGATGGTGATTTCGATGTTGTTTGTTTGGGGAGGACTTGTGTTGTCTATTCTCCACTTGATGAAAAATCCAGAAGAGCTCGATGATGTTCTTGAAGAAGTGAAAGACCAGCATACGTTGTAATACCTGATATAAAATTTAACCCTGAAAATAGGTATTTACCTATTTAAAATAACGCCCGATGAGCTTCATTGGGCGTTATTTTTTTCTATGGAGGTAAAGTGAGTTGGCAGCTTAGATAAGCTTTTTTTGATGAGTTGATTTGGAGCTTATTGTTCACGTCCATTTGGCTCGAAATAAATAAGAATTTAAACGACCAGAAAGCACAAAAAGTATGCTGTACAAATTTTATCTAATAAATATGCAATCACAATAACAACTATGATACAAAATAGTATAGAGTTGTGACACAGTTTGTATTTTTGCTGGCTAATTCATATGAAAATTAACAAAAAGAAATTTTCTGCTCTGTCGTTTTTATTTTTTTTCATTAGAAGCACATGCATTTCCACAACCGGGAAGCTATATTTCTAACGTTGCATCTGGGGACTATACCGATGAGATGGGGAATGTTTTATTGGTCAATTCCAATCCCGTGGCATTGGAAGTGCAAAAAACGTACTCACTGACTTTAGTACAAAATCAAAACCAATATGGTGTGGTTGGTGGGGCGGTAAATCTGCCACATGTGTTAACCAATACAGGTAATACTGCTGATCGATATACATTGGGTCTAGTACAAAGTAGCACTGATAATTTTGATTTAAGTAATGTGAAGGTCTATGCAGACCGCGATAAAAATGGTTTACCAGATAATACCGAAGACTTATTGGTGGGATCAATTGAGCTCAATGCGGGTCAATCTTTAGCAGTTCTGCTTGTGGGCAGTATCTCGACCAATGTGTCTTTTAATCAGCTCAGTAGTTTAGACCTCATCTACTAGCGTCGAACCTTTGGGTTTCAGGTGGATATAACTTTGTGGGCTATCAAGATAAAGATCTGATTGATAGTGATACAACGATGGATGGAGCATATTTCCGTTTCCGCTTCAAATTTGACGAAAACTTATTTAACAAAAATAAGCCTTCAGTCAATAAAGCCTTGGAGCCTAAATAATGTTGAAACACCATGCTAAACATGTGTTGTGGCTTCTAGCTTTGGGTACTGTGGTGGCGCATGCTGCAGAGGTCCCTGTCAGCTCAAATTATCCAGTTTCGCAGCAGCAGGTGCATGAGCAATTGCACACTGCAATTGAGCAAGCGATGGACGTACGAGACAAGTACCAGTTAGAAAAAGCACGAACATGGCTGAGTTATGCTGACCATGAATATAGTGAAAAAGCGAAGCGTCAAAATATTGATCTGATCTATCAGCAGGTCTTAGACATTGTATATGCAGATCAGCGTGCAACGTTAAGTATAGAAACACCAATGCTACCGTTTTCCCAACTGATGCGCCGCGATTTATGGACGCGTGCCACAACCATAAAAACACAGACTGGATTTCAGTGTGCTTATAAAGAACTTGCATAGGCTGAAGTGAATTTGGTTTGGGCGGCTGCTGAGTACCGTGAATTAGGTTGGCATCATTCGCGTGAGATTTTTGCTTCTGCAGAACGGTTGATGGATCAAGCCACATATTTATCTGAAAACCGTGACACACTTTAACTTAAAGCAGTTCACTTTTTAGAAAAATTGCAGTAACTGCAATCAGTACACACATGAAAAAAGGAGCCTTTCAGCCACTGCTGTCCCATAGTTAGATTTAAATAAAAAACCTGAGTCCAAAGTAGTTAAAATATAAGTGCGAACAAACACTTCAACTACAAGGATTCAGGTTTTATCACATCAAAATACTGTATTTCATCAATTACTCAAACCCATTTTAAGACAAGATTTTGAACGTCTTGCAAAACAATACCATCAAGGACAAAAATTAAGATCTGCAACACGATGGGATCAATTTATTGCTATTTTGATGTCTCAATTATCATGTCGTCAAAGCTTGATGGATATTGAGTCTAATCTCGAATCACAACAGGAAAAGCTTTATCACCTTGGTGCCAAAAGAATTGCACGAAGTACGTTGGCAAGAATCAATGAAGAACAACCAGTTAGCTTGTATCAGCAATTGTTTATCCAATTACTTCAACATTGTGAAAATTCCAAGATTGCTCATAAATTTCGATTTAAAAATCCATTATATTCACTTGATGCGAGTCATATTGATCTTTCACTGTCATTGTGTGAATGGGCAAAAGTACATGAGTCCAAAGCCAGTATAAAACTTACAGTTGGGTTAAATCATAGTAATACCATTCCTGAATTTGTTGCGCTTGGTGATGGTATTGAAAATGACATGGTACAAGGTCTACGACTCAAATTCCCACCTGGAAGTATCATTGTATTTGATAAAGGGTATGTTGATTATCAGTGTTTTGTAGAAATGACCAACCAAAAAGTCAGCTTTGTCACTAGGCTGAGACCAAAGACAGTTTATGAGGTGAAATCAAAACAAGATGTGTTAGTCAGTAAGGGGATTCTTGCGGATGAATATATTGAGTTGAGTAGCGATTATGCTAAAAAGCGTGGTGCACCGAAGCGATTAAGACGTATAGAATTTTATGATGAAAAAAAGAAAAGAACGTTTGAGTTTTTAAGTAATAACTTTCATTTAGCTGCATCAACCATTGCTGCAATTTATAAAGATCGATGGAAAGTAGAACTATTTTTTAAAGCGATCAAGCAAAACCTAAAGTTGAAATCGTTTTTAGGCCGTAGTCGCAATGCGATACAAACACAAATATGGATTGCACTAATCGCGTATTTATTGGTGAGTTTTGCGAAACATATGGCGCAGGAAGGATGGAGTGTTCAAAGATTATTAAGAATTATTCAGGTGAATTTATTTGAAAGGAAACCATTGAAGGCTTTGTTTTTACCTGACAAAAAGTGGAATAAACAAGAAGAACCTCAACTGAGGTTCTTCTTGTGATATTTATGGGACAGCAGTGGCCTTTCAGCTCCTTTTACTTTTAAATTTTTTCAATGCGACAATAATAAAAACCATCGCCACGCCCTACTTGTGGGAGTAGTTGGCGACCATGAATCTGCTCAACACCCCAATCGGCATCAATTTTAATTTCTTTCGCATCCGTATGTTCAGCAAAGAAGTCGACCATTTGCTGTTCATTTTCGGCTTTCAAAATCGAGCAGGTGATGTAAAGCAATGTGCCGCCGACTTTGAGTTGTTGCCACATATTTTCAAGAATTTGCTTTTGCAGCTGTACTGTTTTAGCAATATCGCCCGACTGACGCAGTAAACGAATATCGGGATGGCGACGGATTACTCCAATGGCAGAACAGGGTGCATCGAGAACGATACAATCCGCCAGTTCAGGCGATGTCCATTTCACTGCATCGGCAGTGATAATGTCGACATACTTTTCATTTAAAGCCAAACGCTCTAAGTTTTCAGAGACACGTTTTAAGCGCTTTTCATCTTGGTCGAGTGCAATCAGTTTTTTCGGCTGATACATCTCTAAAATATGCGCTGTCTTGCCGCCAGGTGCTGCACAGGCATCAATTACGAATTTGCCATTTAAGTCTGGCAACAAGGTTGCACAGAGTTGCGCATGTTCATCTTGTACTGAAAAACCACCTACTTCAAAACCCGGTAGGCTTGGGATATGCAGACTGTCATCCAACACAATACCGACATTCGAAAGTTCACAGGCGTGTGCTTCAATGCCTTCATCTTCTAAAATTTCAAGATATTCGTCACGGCTGACTTGTAAGGTGTTCACTCTTAAGGTTAAGGGTGCAACTTGTTTAAGCTCATAGCTGATTTCAGCCAATTGCTCGCCCCAGTCTTTTTTCAAACGTTTGGATAACCAACTTGGCAGATTCGAGGCTTGTTCCAAAACATCGTAGAATTGTTCTGTTTCACGTGTTGCACGGCGTAAAATGGCATTCACCACACCACTTAAGCTTTCCATCCCCAATTGTTTGGCTGCTTCTACCGTTTCAGAAATCGCGGCATGCGCTGCAACGCGGGTACACAACAATTGGTATAAACCCACATATAAACAGGTTTCAACGACTTGGTTTTCCAGTGGCTTAGTCAACAACGGTAAAGTCACTTGTTTAAGTGCATGCCATTGGCGTAGGCAGCCAAGAACTAATTCATGGTACAAGGCACGGTCTTTGTCAGACACAATTGCCATGTGTTGCTGAAGCACCGATGCCAGTGATTGACCATTTTGGACAGCCAATAACGTTTTAACAACCTGAGCACGTAAGTTTAGAGTCTTACCTGAGGCGTGGGGAGATTGTTTCATTATAAAATTTGTCCAATATTCAGTTTTTGGGTTTGTAAAATTTGTACGGCATTTAGGGGTTTACCACCTGGCCATTGCAGAGAGCTTAAACACACTGCTTGTTCATCGCCACAAGCCACATGAACACCGTGTTTATCGATGGCTAAAATGGTCCCTGCAGCTTGAGCTTGGGCATTTTCTTGAGACAACATCGAACCCCAAACGCGCAGATTATTGCTTTCATCCAGTGCGATAAATGCGACAGGCCATGGGTTAAATGCGCGAATATTACGGTCAATTTGCACCGCTGTTGAAGTCCAATCAATTTGCGCTTCAGCCTTAGAGAGTTTGTGTGCATAGACTGTCAAAGCTTCATCTTGCACTTCGCGGTTGTCTAAATAGTGCTGCAATGTGCTTTCAGAGGCTAACACTTTGACCGTCGCTTCAGCCCCTTGGAGTGCCAGTTTGTCATGCAAACTTGCAGAGGTATCTGTAGTTTCAATCGGGCAGTAGGTTTTATACATCATATCGCCCGTATCCAAACCTGCGGCCATTTTCATAATGGTGACCCCAGTTTCGGTATCTCCAGTAGAAATTGCGCGTTGAATAGGTGCTGCACCCCGCCAGCGTGGCAACAGCGAACCGTGAATGTTTAAACAGCCATATTTAGGCGTATCCAAAACCACTTGAGGCAAAATCAGGCCATAAGCCGCCACCACCATGACATCTGCATTTAAGGCTTTCAATTCAGCCTGAGCCGCTAAGCCTTCTTCAGTTGAAGACTTAAAATGCAGCGGTTGATAGACAGGAATATCATGTGCTAAAGCCAACTGCTTCACGGCTGAAGCGGTAAGTTTCTGCCCACGACCTGCTTTACGGTCAGGTTGCGTATAGACGGCTACAATTTCGTGTTCTGTTTTTAGGAGAGCGTCTAATGCCACAGCCGCAAATTCGGGCGTGCCTGCAAAGATGATTTTCAAGAAATACTCGGAAAAAAGGAGAAGATTAAAACAATTATAGCAAAACTCGAGCAGCTACAGATTTATCCTGCATAAAAAGCCGATAGAGTAGTTCTAACTAGATGATGTGCGAGAGTTTTATTCAAAAAATAGCGGAAGGATCCTTGATAGCATATCGCTCAAAATTTGTATTTCATATAAATAAAACTCATGCAAAATTTAAAAATTATTCATAGAAGTTTTGTATTGCAAGGCGATTGAACGGGTTATAGTAGTTTCCATATGCAATTGAATGTCAGCTCATCGGTTAAAATGTAGCGCGCAAACTTACTGCCTTCGGTAATTTAGGTCGAGATGCCTAAAAACGAGATTTATGCAGAATGCGAATATGCTATGTTTAAATTTTTGACAGTTTGACACTCTCAGAACTCAGATTTTAGCCAGAGTGAATGTGGACATTCATCTCAAGCACAACTATGTTGGAAAAGTACAATGCCTGACTATCGTTCAAAAACATCAACACACGGAAGAAACATGGCGGGTGCGCGTGGCTTATGGCGCGCAACGGGGATGAAAGACGAAGACTTTGGTAAGCCGATTATTGCGGTAGTCAACTCATTCACTCAATTTGTACCGGGTCACGTTCATTTAAAAGACTTAGGTCAACTTGTGGCACGTCAAATTGAGAAAGCAGGTGGCGTAGCTAAAGAATTTAATACCATTGCGGTCGATGATGGGATCGCGATGGGACACGATGGCATGCTGTATTCATTGCCTTCACGTGACTTGATTGCAGACTCAGTGGAATACATGGTCAATGCGCACTGTGCTGATGCGATGGTCTGTATTTCAAACTGTGACAAAATCACTCCGGGCATGTTGATGGCGTCTATGCGCCTGAACATTCCTGTGGTGTTTGTCTCTGGCGGGCCGATGGAAGCGGGTAAAGTGAAAATCCGTGGTAATGAACACGCGATTGACCTTGTCGATGCCATGATTGTCGCAGCAGATGACAGCTTCACTGATGAAGAAGTGGCTGAATACGAACGTTCAGCTTGTCCAACCTGTGGTTCATGTTCAGGCATGTTTACTGCAAACTCAATGAACTGTTTAACCGAAGCTTTGGGACTATCGCTTCCGGGCAATGGTTCAACCTTAGCGACCCATGCCAATCGTAAAAAATTATTCGAAAAAGCAGGTCAGTTGATCGTTGAAATTACTAAACGTCATTATGAACAAAACGATTACAGCTTGTTGCCACGTTCAATTGCCACCAAAGCAGCCTTTGAAAATGCCATGACGCTTGATATTTCAATGGGCGGTTCAACCAATACCGTTTTACACTTGTTGGCAGCGGCGCATGAAGCGGAAGTTGACTTTACCATGACTGACATTGACCGTTTGTCACGTAAAGTGCCTGTGCTGTGTAAAGTTGCACCTGCAAAGCAAGATGTGCACATGGAAGATGTACACCGTGCGGGTGGTATCATGTCGATCTTGGGTGAGTTAGACCGTGCAGGGCTATTGGATACGTCTGTACCCACTGTGCATGAAAAAACCTTAAAAGATGCTTTGGACAAGTGGGACATCATCCGTACTGAAGATGAAGAAGTGTATCAATTCTTCCGTTCAGCACCGGGTGGTGTGCCGACGCAAACCGCATTTTCACAAGACCGTTACTACTCTCGTTTAGATGGTGACCGTGACAACGGCGTGATTCGTAATGCTGAACATGCCTTCTCTCAAGATGGGGGGTTGGCTGTCCTGTACGGTAACATTGCACTTGAAGGCTGTATTGTGAAAACAGCTGGTGTAGATGATTCCATCTTAAAATTCAACGGCACCGCACGTGTGTTTGAAAGCCAAGATGCAGCGGTAGAAGCGATTCTAGGTGGAAAAATCACCGCTGGTGATGTGGTGGTGATTCGTTACGAAGGACCACGTGGTGGTCCGGGTATGCAAGAAATGTTGTATCCAACCAGTTACTTAAAATCGAAAGGCCTTGGTAAAGACTGTGCTTTACTCACCGATGGGCGTTTCTCTGGCGGTTCATCAGGTCTATCGA
Source organism: Acinetobacter sp. MF4640 (assembly GCF_002018895.1). NCBI lineage: Bacteria > Pseudomonadati > Pseudomonadota > Gammaproteobacteria > Moraxellales > Moraxellaceae > Acinetobacter > Acinetobacter sp. MF4640. The sequence goes on from NZ_MVOM01000001.1 coordinate 12,170, forward strand.
TTGGTCACGTGTCGCCTGAAGCGGCTGAAGGCGGTGCAATTGGTTTGGTGGAAGATGGCGACCGTATCGAAATCGATATTCCAAACCGTAGCATTCACTTAGCCGTGGATGAAGCAACGATGGCTGCGCGCCGTGAAGTGCAAGAAGCCAAAGGCTGGCAACCTGCTGAACAACGTCCACGTAAAGTGTCTAAAGCCTTAAAAGCTTATGCGATGCATACCACGAGTGCGTCTAAAGGTGCGGTACGTGAAATTTAAGCTGTAGTCTTTGACTGAGTAAAAAAAAGCACTCCATTTGGGGTGCTTTTTATTTAAAAGTCATTGGTTCAGCACAATGGAGTCTTAAAATAGGTTTCTCAAATTGCAGTTGATATCCTTCGGTTCGACCTACTTTTGTTTCGGCAAAAGTAGGCAAAACCATTGGTCGTCCGCAAAACCTGTTTATTTTCTGCATCTAAAAGAATGCCTTGAAAAAACCGCCCATTGAATCGGCTATGCAGGTTGCGGACGACGTTTCCGTGTATCAAACAACCTGATGGATTCAAGATCAATATGTTAAGACCGTGAAGAGCTTGATGGGGATTGACTCAAAAGTCTCATTGTACTTTTATGTCTAGCCTGCTTTCTATACAATAAAAACAGAAAAAATTGCCAAGACTGTAGAGCAATACGCCGCCATCGCTAAGGACAAATACAATGAGTAAAGACAATATCCGCGAACATTCAGCTCCTGTTTATGAAGGCATCGAAAATGCACCCGCACGTTCCATGATGCGTGCCACAGGCTTTAAAGATTCAGACTTTACTCGTCCCTTTGTCGGTATTGCATCTACTTGGGCCAATGTCACGCCATGTAATATGCACATCGATGGTTTGGCACGTGAGGCTGAAAAAGGGGTCAATCAAGCTGGCGGTAAAGGCATTATTTTTAATACCATTACCATTTCTGACGGGATCTCGAACGGCACCGAAGGCATGAAGTATTCATTGCTGAGCCGTGAAATTATTGCAGACTCGATAGAAGCGGTGGTGGGATGCCAGGCCTATGATGGGGTGATTGCCATTGGTGGCTGTGACAAAAACATGCCGGGTTGCATCATGGGCTTGGCCCGTTTAAACCGTCCGGGTTTGTTTGTCTATGGCGGGACGATTAAGCCGGGCGCAGGGCATACTGACATGATTTCTGTCTTTGAAGCTGTGGGTCAGCACGCCAAAGGTGAAATCAGTGCCATTCAAGTTAAACAGATTGAAGAAGTGGCGCTGCCGGGGCCAGGGTCATGTGGCGGCATGTACACTGCAAACTCGATGGCTTCTGCGATTGAAGCCTTGGGCATGAGTTTGCCGGGCTCCTCTGCACAAGAAGCGGTTTCGGATGACAAGCGGATCGACTGTCAAAAAGCAGGTGAAGCGGTAATGAATTTGCTGCGCTTAGACTTGAAACCACGCGATATTATGACCAAAGCCGCATTTGAAAACTCAATTAAAGTGCTGATTGCCTTGGGTGGTTCGACCAATGGTGTGCTGCACTTACTGGCGATGGCACATACCGCTGGAGTTGAACTGAGTTTGGATGATTTTGTCCGTATCGGGCAAGATATTCCCGTGGTGGCTGATGTGCGCCCTTCGGGTCAATATTTGATGTCTGAGCTGATTGCGATTGGGGGCATTCAACCGCTGATGAAGCGTATGCTGGATGCTGGCATGCTCGATGGTTCATGTTTAACCGTAACTGGAAAGACCTTGGCGGAAAATTTGGCTGAGGTGGAAGACTATCCAGAAGGTCAGCAGATTATTTTACCGTTCGACGCGCCAATTAAAAAAGACTCTCACTTGGTGGTGCTTAAAGGTAACCTGTCTCCAACAGGTGCTGTGGCTAAAATTACCGGTAAAGAAGGCCTGTACTTTGAAGGGCCAGCACGTGTCTTTGAAGGTGAAATTGGCGCAATGCGTGGCATTTTAGATGGTGAAGTTCAAGCGGGTGAGGTGGTGGTGATTCGTGGTGAAGGGCCTAAAGGTGGACCGGGCATGCCAGAAATGCTGAAACCGACCTCAGCGATTATTGGTAAAGGTCTCGGTAAATCTGTGGCGCTGATCACCGATGGTCGTTTCTCCGGCGGTAGTCATGGTTTTGTCATTGGTCATGTCACCCCAGAAGCCTATGAAGGGGGGCCAATTGGTTTGGTGCAAAATGGCGATAAAATCTCGATTAATGCAGAAACCCGCGAAATGACGTGGCATGTTTCGGCAGAAGAGATCGCAGCGCGTCAAGCCGCGTGGGTGAAACCGCAACCGAATTATCGTTATGGGGCTTTGGCCAAGTTTGCAAAACTGACCACTGGTGCGGAAAAAGGCGCGGTAACTGATCTAAATTTAGATGTCTAATTGATCATTTTGCTGTGAATTGATATAAACCCTTGTAGTACTTTCAAGGGTTTAATTTAGAGGCTTTGCTCATGTCACTGTTGCGTCGATGGTTCGATCCGATTCGATCGCGTTGGTTTTACCAAAAACCGATTCGTCAAACGGTCGTATCTACAGAACAAGGCTTGAGTATTCATTTACGCCTCGACGATGTATATAGCTATTTAGCGGTTCAGCAGTTACCACAAATTGAAGAAATTTTAGCGGATGAACTGAAGCCATTAAAGGTGGTCATTTCCAGTCAGGCTGCTGAACCTCCGAACCAAATGTCGACTTTGGAGTGGCAAACTTATTGTTTAAATGATGCCAAAATTCTGTCGCGTCAACATCGTTTTAGCTTTCATGAAACGCCAGAACAACCCAGTCCTGAGGCGCTGAGCCAAGCGGAAACCATCTTGCGGCATACGCCGCTGCGAGGGCAGGACTTTTTGTATTTGCTGGAAGACGTATTTCACATGCTGTGGCAAAAACAAGAAGGTAAGCTGCGCACCTTATATGCGATGGCCAGCCGTCATCATCAAGAGCAACATTTTCCAGAACGTATTTTTAATGATGATGCGGTACTGGCCAGTTACTTCCAGCTCGGTGACCGTCAGTATCATGCCGTCGATGATCTGCTGCGTTTAACGCGTCGTTTAAAACAACAAAAATTATTTACCGATAACCCAATTTTCTTGATCAATCATATTGATTGGCGTGAGCATTTGATTAGTGATGCTGAAGAGTTAAATGAAATTCAGGCGCTCGATCCAGAGTTAGATCTATACGTTGCGCTAGAAGATCCAATTTCATGGTTGTTATTGGCTTATATTAAAGAAGAACTGGCCGATTATTATAATATTCAGCTCAATGTCTATCCGCTCAGTTATCACGGTCGAGATGGATTTGATTGGAGTTTGGCAACGCGCTTATCTAAACGGACAGAAATCAAATTCACACCGTTTTGCCGTCCGACGCAAGCAGCCACTTTGGCGATGGCGCAGTTATTTTATAGCGTGCCTGAAGAGCAGCGTATTGATGCCATGTATCGGATTTTGAAAGCCGTTTGGACCCAAGGCAAAGATGTATCCTTTAAATCGCATTTTGATCAACTGATGCAAGAATTGGAAATCACAGCATTGATCACCGAAGATGTGGAAGCCAAGCTTCAAGAAAATGACATGCTCTGTGAAATGAAGTCCCAGCCTGATTTCCCCGTGATTGAACTGCGTGTGGATGGGCAGAGCTATGTCTTTAATAGTTTGTATCGCGTCTGGATGATTGAAAGTATTTTCAGTAATGTGCTGGAAGATCAATATAAAACCGACCCTGTGGATGAAAGCGAAGGCTGAGTTTTGTATACCTCTTATTGATCAAAACAGTCCAATAACACATGAAACCTAAAGCCGATGGTGTTTTTAGGCTGAGTTATTAAAGTGCTTATTAATAATGTTAATGAGGTTTAACAATTAAATTCATTGTTAAATTTTATTAATAAATAGGCTTCCAAATGAAAATGATTATAATTGGCATTCTTTCTGTCTGTTGATCGATGTTATGCGTTTTCATATTTCTTCTTTGAGCTTATCCATTCTGGCCATGATGACTACAGCAGCGTTTGCTCAGTGCGAGACACTGGAAACAGCATCATCCCAAGTTTTACCGACTTTGCAATTTGAAGCCCAAGATGCAGATGACAAAGCGGCATATGCAGCAAAAACTGCATCAGCTGTTTTGCGTTCAGATGCACCGCTGTTTGAAACTGCGCAATCGATCAGCGTGATTAGTGAAAAACAACTCGAACAGAAACAAGCGAAAACACTGTCTGAAGCCTTGCAGGGTGTAGCGGGGGTCACCGCAGGACAGTATGGTCGCCGTGGTTGGGATGACTTTATTATTCGTGGGCAGGTTTCCAGCGCACAGACCTATGTCGATGGCTTGCGTATTCAAACTTCTGATAATGCCCTACGTTCAGAAGACATCAGTGGTTTACAGTCGATTGAAGTGGTGAAAGGGCCGACATCGACTGGTTTTGGCTTTGCCTTGCCGGGCGGCTTAGTTAACTTAACCACCAAACGTCCTGAAGTTGAAACTTTTTCTCGGGGCAGTGTGAGCTATGGCAGCAATGCCTTTGTGGATGGCACATTTGATATCAACTATGCACCAAATGATAGCGAAAAAGGGGCGTTTCGTGTGGTGGGTCATGCCTCTGACCAAGATGATCCAACTGATTATGTTTATTATAAAAATTATTATATTGCACCATCTTATAATTTTGACTTAGGTGAAAAAGACGAACTGTCTGTGATTGCCAGCTATCAGCATCGGGATTTTATTCGCCAGCAGGGGATTCCCTATAGTAATGGCGCTTATAAAAACTATTCACAGACCTTATTTTTTGGCGCGCCGAATCTAAGCAATACGGTCGATGTTTTGCGCTTAGGGTCGAACTATGCGCATTATTTTGATAATGGCTGGAGCTTTAAGCAAAATTTTGCAGTCACTACAACCGATGCAGATAATAATCCTGTATTGGCAGCTAGTGGCGCTTTTTTACCAACCTTCAAACGGACGGTAGAAAGACAGATTAAAGATGATGTAAATTTTGCATTAGATAATAATGTGTCACGTCATTTCGACTGGGGCAAAACCCAATATGATTTGATGGTGGGTTTGGACATGATGCATGAGCGTAGTGATTATGAACGGAGAAGTTATACAGCAACAACGGATTTTAATGCGGACAATCCTGTTTACACTTCAATGGCAAAGGCGACCAAAATTAAAACGCATCAAATTACAGATACCCAATATATGGGTGTATATCTACGTAATAATTTAAAAATTGATGATCATTGGATCTTAGGCTTATCGGGTCGTCATGATTGGACGCAAGTTGAAATTGATAATATTTTAACGAATACAACGACCAAAAATTCAGATAATGCTTTTACGGGTAATGCGTCCTTGATGTATCAAATCAATGATATGTTTGCCCCTTACGTGAGTTATGCAACCTCTTTCTTTCCTGTGAGTGATGCTGGTGCAGATGGTACGCTGCTGGACCCAGAAGAAGGGGAACAATATGAAGTTGGTGTGAAGTTCCAAGGGCTGAATCAAAGACTGCAAGGCTATGTGGCTTATTATGATTTAACTCGTCAGAATGTCACAGAGCCAGATTCAACAAATACTCATCACGTACAAATTGGTGAGCAAAAGACCAAAGGCTTTGAAACAGAGTTATCAGCTGCGTTGACGGATCAATGGAACCTGACCGCAACCTATAGTTATATTCCAACTGCAAAAATTACTGAAAGTGAAACCAGCAGCGATATTGGCAAGCGAATTAACCATGTGCCTAAAAATGCCGCCTCTTTATCAACCCAATACTTCTTTGCAGATGAGCAATTGGGTTGGAATATTGGTGCCAGTGCGAATTATCAAGGTGCGCGTACAGCACAACGTGGGACTGATTATGTGCCACTATCGAGCTATACGCTGTATGACGTCAGTGCCGGTTATGAGGCGAAAAATTGGGGCGCAAAATTCAGCGTAAAAAACCTGTTTGATAAAGAGTATTTAGTCGGAACCACGCCAAATGCACAATTGGTGAGCTGGGGCGATCCACGTACTTTCCGCTTCAGCCTAAATTTCAAATACTAAGCAGAAGCACACTGCATCACATCTGGATTCAATAACAGTTGAGTCCAGTCCATTCTTCCCAGTAAGCCTCAATCTTTGGTTGAGGCTTACTTCTAAAAACAGTGATATGAGTCCAGATTTAAATTATATAGCATGGCGCTAAGTGTTTAGAGAGAAGCGTCATGCTTGCTTTTGTTATTTTTGTTTTTGCTGTCGCAGGCATGATTAAGGGCACCATTGGCCTAGGTTTGCCCGCCGTGTCGATGGGACTTTTATCTTTGGTGATTAGTCCATTTCAAGCGGCAACTTTGCTCATAATCCCTTCCATGGTTACGAACTTCTGGCAATTGTTTGCAGAAGGGCGTGTACTGCGACTGGTACAACGCTTTTGGCCATTGCTGGTGGGCATGATCATTGGTTCAGTTTGGAGTGTTTTTCCTACACTTGGACATGGCGAATTTCAAAGTGAAGCGCTGTTGGGCGGGATGTTGGCCATTTACGGTCTATATGGTTTGTTTGCCAAAAACATGCCCAACTTAGCCCCGTATGAAAAATATTTATCACCAATCATGGGATATTTGGGCGGTGCTTTGACGGTGGCGACAGGGGTGGTGGTGATTCCCGTGGTTCCATATTTGCAGTCCTTGCATTTGAAACGGGATGATTTGGTACAATCTCTCGGCCTTGCCTTTACCGTTTCAACTTTATGTCTTGCTGTGTATTTACATCTAAATCCTGTTGAAGACACTCCCATTGACTATCAACTGTCGTTGATCGCTCTGCTGCCTGCATTGCTCGGAATGTGGTTGGGCACTAAAATTCGCTACCGCATCCCTGAACAAGCCTTTCGTAAGGTGTTCTTTGTGGGCCTAGTGCTATTTGGCATTTATATGGTTTTACATCAACTGGGCTGGCTTTAATGCGCAATGAGTTGGTCATGTTGGCTCAAGAGGAATTGACTAAAGCGTTGGTAATCTGCGGGGAGCAGATCAAAACACCGTGCCGCTAATAGCAACTTGCGGTTGGCCCATTTGCCTAAGAGTTCAACCTGCTGAAAATCAAACTGTACTTTTAAACGTAGGGCTGCCCGTTTGGGAATAATCGCAATGCCGACGCCATTGGCAACGACTTGGGCGATCGCGGCAAAGTTCGGCACCCGTAGACGATAGTGGATGTCACAGCCTAAGCGTTTGGCTTGAGCTTCTATTGACTGTTGTAAGGAGTGATATTGCATGAGGCCCACAAATGGATGTTGCAGTAATTCTCCCAGTTCTAGTTGTGCCGCAGTGGCAAGTGGATGCTGGCTTGGGCAGATCAGTACCAACGGGTCTTCAGCAAACTCTTGAGTTTCAAGCTGCCCTGCATCAAAAAAACCAGAGATCAGCCCCAACTGCGCCGTACCTGTACTGAGGGCCTGAATGATGTCATTAGTTTCGGCTTCTTTTAATTCAATATGGAGCTTCGGATTTTCCATTAAATACTGCGGCAATAAATGAGGTAAGTACTCACTCTGCGCCGATGAGTTGCACCACAATATAATGTTGCTCGTTGTACTGTGGGCAAAGGGCAGCATGGCTTGTTGTAATTGCTGCTGTTGTTGCAGTAAGTGCTGCGCATGTTCCGCAAAGGTTTGTCCAGCAAGGGTCGCTTTTATCCCAGTTGCATGGCGGGTGAATAAACTGACTTCAAAATGCTGTTCTAATTTTTTAATTCGTTCACTGGCGGCCTGTAAAGAAATGGCGGAGCGTTCTGCACCTTTGGTCAAACTGCCTGTACTCAGGATATTGATAAACAATTGCAGATCAAAAAAATCAAGACGCATGGCAGGGTCAAAGCGGAAAATGTTGCTTTATCTTAGTCTTTTTTGCGTTTTGAGACATCCTTTTAGCATCGTGGTGTGTAATCAGAGTCAGAGTATTAGACCAAAAAAAGCAGCCCGAAGGCTGCGATCAAAATGGATAATCAAAATATCAGGCAGATTAATCTTTTTGCCCTAAGCTGAAGAACCAGTTCAAGAACAACGCTGCAAACGTAGCAGTACCAATACCACCCAAGTTAAAGTTGCCAATTTGTAAGGCAAAATCACCTGTACCTAAAATGATGGTGACTGCAGCGACCATCAGGTTTTTGTTCTGTGAAAAATCGACTTTGTTTTCAATCCAGATTTTTGCACCTGCGATGGTAATCAAACCAAACACCACAATCGACGCACCAGTTAAAATCGCGGTCGGAATGGTATGGATGATGGCACCAAACTTTGGAGATAGACCTAAGAAAATGGCAAACACACCAGCGATGGCAAAAATGATGGTTGAGTAAACTCGTGTGACTGCCATGACTCCAATGTTTTCACCATAGGTGGTCATGCCTGGTGCGCCGACACCACCGGCTAACGTCGTTGCGACACCATCGGCAACAAATGCTTTACCAATGTGTGGATCTAGGTTTTCACCAGTCATCGCACTCACGGCTTTGATGTGACCGAGGTTCTCTGCCACCAAAATTAATGCGATCGGTGCAATGATCATCATGGCATTGGCATTAAATTCAGGTGCATGAAAAGTCGGTAAACCAAACCAAGCGGCTTGTTGAATCGGGGCAAAATTAATCGCTGTGCCATAGCCCATAACATTGGTCACGATGAAATAGACCAAGTAAGACAGTAACAAACCAATTAATAATAAGAGACGTTGCAATAAACCACGAGTAAAGACGGCAATCGAGCCCATACATAATACGGTAACCAGTGCCATCCACATATTAAAGGAATTGCCCGCAACGCCTTTGACCGTCACTGGGGCAAGGTTGAGACCAATAATCATCACCACAGCACCTGTCACCACAGGCGGCATCAGTTTTTCAATCCACTTGGTGCCCGTTGCCATGACCATAAAACCAAACAAGGTATAGAGCACGCCACAGGCAATAATACCGCCACCCGCCATAGCTAAGTTTGGATTGAGTGCGCCTGTGCCCGATGCGGTATAGCCCGTTGCTGCAATCACGACCCCAATAAAGGCAAAACTTGAACCTAAATAACTTGGAACACGTCCACCCGTCATAATAAAGAACAAGATGGTACAAATCCCGGACATTAAAATGGCAAGGTTGGGATCGAAGCCCATTAAGAAAGGTGCAAGAACCGTTGCTCCAAACATGGCAAAGGCATGCTGCACACCTAAAATTGCACTTTGTGAAGCAGGGAGATATTCACTTGTGCCAACAGGACGTGCATCGATATTGCCTTCGTACGGGCGCCATTTGGGAAACCAATTGGACATTTTTTGAGCACTCTAAAAATAAATTGTGCACATCATACTCTTGTTTTTTAGAAGATTTAATCAGTGATACAAAAAATTGTTCAAACTAATCTTATGACTTTTCAGAACTTTTTACCGCATGGTAAAAATTTATATTTTCAAAAATAATGATAAATCAAGGTTTAATTGGTAAATTTAGCCAATCGCTTATTCATAAATATTTATGATTGGATTGATAAAAAAAATTATAAAAGGTTTGACTATGCGTTCAATAAAAAAGCACATCATGCTGATGTGCTTTAAATGGAGCGGGCTTAAAACTTTACCCTGTGTTACGAAGACCCGCTGCAATGCCTGCGATACTCACCATAAGTGCATGATCTACAGGCGTATTTGTTTCCTGACGCTCTTCTAGGTAGCGGCGACGACGTTTCATTAACTCTGCTTGGAGTAAATGCAGCGGCAATAAATACGGTTTGCGCACTCTCATAGACTGATCTAAAACTTCGTTGCTGCTGAGGAGCTTAGACTCACCTTTAAGTGCTAAGAGGGTTTGCACCGCATACTTTAAGCGCTGACGCAGATGTTCACCGAGCACTTTCAAGTCCTCATCATCAGTCAGGTGCGACTCATAATACAGCGCTACATGAGCATCAGATTTTGAGAGCACCATTTCCAACATATCAATCAGGGTTTGGAAATACGGCCAGGCCACCAGCATTTCATCTAAGGTAGTCTTATGTCCTTGATCAATCACTTGGTTAATTGCCGCGCCTGTACCCAACCAAGCGGGTAGCATCAAACGAATCTGGGTCCACGCAAATACCCAAGGAATGGCACGTAAGGACTCAATGCCGCCAGTGACTTTACGTTTTGCAGGGCGTGAGCCAAGCGGTAACATTTGCAGTTCAAGCTCTGGCGTGACTGTACGTAAGTACTTTACAAAGTGCGGGTTTTCTCGCACAGTCTGACGATACACCTGTACCGACAAATCGGTCATGCTGTGCATCAACTCGCGCCACTCAGGTTTTGGGACGGGAGGTGGAAGTAAAGTGGCTTCTAAAGTGGCAGCGGTATAAATCTCTAAGTTTTGTAGCGCAATGCCTTCTAAGCCAAACTTGAAGCGAATCATTTCACCTTGTTCAGTGACTCGAATTGCACCTGAAATCGAGCCAGGTGGCTGTGAAAATAGGGCTTGTTGCGTTGGCGCACCGCCGCGGCTGATGGAACCGCCACGACCATGAAATAGCGTAAGTTGTACGCCATGCGTTTTCGCAATTGCGGTTAACTCTTCTTGCGCACGGTACTGTGCCCAATTGGCTGACATAAAACCTGCATCTTTTGCTGAGTCCGAATAGCCAATCATGACTTCATGTTTGCCCTGAATATGCTGTTTATACCAATGCATATTGAATAGGGTATTCATGGTGGCTGCCGCGCCATCTAAGTCTTTCAATGTTTCAAACAATGGCACCACACGTAGTGGATGTTGGATGCCTGCTTCTTTTTGCAAAAGCAGTACCGCCAGCACATCACTTGGATATTCAGCCATCGAAATAATGTAGGCACCTAAACTTTCTTGAGGCTGCGCTGCCAAAGTACGCATGGTGGCAAACACTTCTTGTACTTCAGGTTGTTCAATTAAACTTTGCGCAGGTTCATTTAAATGCTTGGGCAACAGTGGACGTTTGCTTTGTAGCTCTTGCAATAAGAAGTTTTGACGTGCTTGTTCGGTCCACGTTTCAAAATTCCCCAGACCCAAATATTCAGTAATGGCTGAAATCGCTTGGCGATGACGGCCTGACTCTTGGCGAATATCCAGTTTTAGCAGTTCAATCCCGAAACAGTTCACTCGATGGATAAAGTCTAGCAATTTGCCATTGGCAATTTCAGGCAGGTTGCTGGCAATTAAAGAGCGATAACACAGCAGTAAAGGCTGTAGCAGCTCCTCTTTGGCTTTAATCACCAAGCTGTCATCGGCATCGGCACCGCGCAGTTTTTCTGCGAGCCAATGGCGCGTAGCTTTTAAACGTTCACGGGTATCGCGTAAATATTCACGGTAGGGTTCAGGATGGTCTTGACCCAATGCTTGGCGCAGTTCATCGCTACAGCTTTGAATCGACAGTTCCCAACGTAAATCTTCAATGTCACGTAAATAAAGATCAGCCGCTTTCCAACGCGATAGCCACAGGACTTCTTGAGTAATGTTGTGTGTCACATTCGGGTTGCCGTCACGGTCACCACCCATCCATGAAGCGAAACGTACAGGTGCCACATGTAAAGGCAGACGTTGCCCACAGTGCTCAATCACCATGTCGTCTAGTTCACGCATGAACTTCGGCACGGCATTCCATAAGGTTTGCTCAATGGTGGTGAAACCCCATTTTGCTTCATCGACTGGGGTTGGACGGTGTTGACGAATTTCATCGGTCTGCCACGCCGAACAGATCAGCTGTTTTAAGTCTTCAAGGACTGTTTGGCGCTCACGAGGGGTCAGTTTTTGCTGATCCATTTTAAATAAGGCATCGTTAATACCATCATATTTTTGGATCAGGGTACGACGGCTGACTTCAGTGGGGTGAGCGGTCAGAACCAGTTCAATATTTAAATCACAGATTTGCTGGAACAGCGTATCGGTTGAAATGTCGTTATTTTTAAATTTAGCAAAGAGGTGGTCGAGCGGATTTGGAGAGGGTGCGGTCTCATCAAATTCACTTTGACGACGGCTACGGACCACATGGTATTGCTCTGCAATATTGGCAAAGTTCAAAAAGTGGGTAAAGGCACGTGTCAGCGGCAGAATTTCATCATCTTCAAGGCTGAAAAACAGTTGTTCCAGCTGTTTTTCGGCTTCAACTTGACCATCCCGAGCACCTTTGGATAAGGCCCGAATTTGCTCGACCTGATTAAACAAATCTTGTCCTGCATGCTCCTTGAGGGTTTCACCCAATAGGTTGCCGAGTAATCGGACATCTTCACGTAGTGGAGCATCAATTTGTTGAATCATGATTATTATTCCCTCGTTGTTCTTAATTTGACTATACCCCGATTCGATGACAATCCAAGTAGGAGCAGACAAAAGTAGGGGATTAATTGCTGAATTTAGAAGCAAATGAACCACTTAGGGTAAGTGGTTGTGCTAAAGTAAAGAGAGTTTATAATTGCAAGCATTTGAATTAATTATAAAAAATATAAATTTAATTAACCGGATCTTAAGGTGTTTTTAAAGGGTATTTTAATAAAAAAATCGCAATCGCTTCTTGAATCAGTTGCTCGCGTTGTTCGGCATTGGGCACTTCATTCATCCCCAACAACATTTCTTGGTGACGATATCCAAACAGCAGAGACATTAATAAGGTGATGACCTCGTTGACTTGTTCAAACTGAAGCACGCCTAAGGCTTGAGCTTGGGCAAAGAACTGTTCCCAAATCGCTCGCATTTTGAGGTGGGAGGCTTTATAGAAGTTCTCTAGCAATGGGTTTTGTTCAGCGGCTAGTTGTAATAACAGGTGCTCCAGCTTGATGGCCTCAGGCAGGTTAATAATATGCATCGATAACGCGCAGATCTGTTTGAGCATGGGCACAAAGTCTTCGGCACGTTGCAATTGAAATGAACGACCCAGCATCAGCTTTTCACAGGTTTCCTCAATCGCACAACTGAACAGATTGGCTTTGTCTTGAAAATGGTTATACACCGTGAGTTTGGTGACGTGCGCTTCCTTGGCAATATGGTCCATGCTGGAGCCGTGGTAGCCATGTTGTAAAAACAACTGACGTGCCACCTCCAAAATACGTTGCCGTTTTTCTAAATCTTTGGGACGTCCTGCTGAAGCTTGCACACATTTTCCTAAAAAAAAGTTCAAAAAGTCATTTACATCTGAGCATATCTTTAATTAGTGTACTATGCAGTATATTAATTAAAAAATAACCAAGTTAAGTCTGGATATTGTGCCTGATTAATTGGTGGTTATGGAAGAAGAGCAGACTTCATGAGCAAAATTCAGACCCTTGTGGCAAGTATGATGGTGGTGTGTAGTATCACCTTGTGGGGATGTAGCAAAGACACGACCGAACCAGAGTCAGTGCCTTTGGTAATGGTGAGCCAGCCGAATACCACGCATCTAGAACAAAAAAGCTATGCAGGCGAAGTGCAAGCCCGCCAACAAACTGCATTGTCCTTTCGTGTTGGGGGACAAGTCACGGAGCGTCTGGTCGATGTGGGTGACCAAGTCAAAGTCGGACAAGTTTTAGCACGCTTAGATGTGCAAGATGCCCAGTTGCAATTAAATGCAGCCAAAGCACAGTTAGAAAGTGCTCAAGCGGCTGAAAAAAATGCGCAGGATGAACTCAATCGCTTTAAACAATTATTACCGAGTAATGCGGTGAGTCGTTCACAGTACGACAGCGTTGAAAATCAATACAAAGCCGCACTGTCGAGCTTGAAACAAGCACAAGCCAATTACAACGTTACGCAAAACCAAACCAGTTATAACCAACTGATCGCCAATAAAAACGGTGTGATTACCGAGCGTAATATTGAAATTGGGCAGGTGATTTCAGCAGGACAACCGGCTTTTCAGTTGGCCATTTCAGGTGATCGTGAAGTGGTAATTGGTGTACCTGAACAAGCCATTGCTCAGATTAAAGTTGGACAAGATGCCCTAGTCACTTTGTGGTCTAAACCCGATGAACGTTTTGCTGCCTACGTCCGTGAAATTTCGCCTGCCGCAGATCAGTCACGTACTTTTAGTGTCAAAGTGGCTTTGCGTGAAGGACAAAATACGATTCAACTGGGACAGAGTGCTCGGGTGTTTTTCAGTTCAACTGAAAGCAATGTGTTGAGTGTACCGTTAGCCAGTGTTTCCGCTGCAGGTAAAAATGCTTATGTCTGGGTGGTGAATGCTGACAACAGTATTCGTAAAGTCCCTGTCAGCGTGGGGGAGTATGGTCGAGACAACGTTACCATTCGTTCAGGTTTACAGCCAAAGGACTATGTCGTGGTGGGTGGGGTGCATTTACTGCGTGAAAAACAAAAAATTCAACCGATTAGCCGTGACAATAAAACGGTCAAGATTGCGACAGGGAGTTAAGCATGAACTATAACCTGTCGGAATGGGCCTTAAAAAATAAGGGCTTGGTCCTTTATTTAATGTTGTTACTGGGCATCGTGGGTGTGGTGTCTTATTCCAAACTTGCACAAAGCGAAGACCCACCTTTTACCTTTAAAGTGATGGTGGTACAGACCTATTGGCCGGGTGCAACGGCGCGTGAAGTGTCTGAACAAGTGACCGACCGTATTGAAAAAGAGCTGATGACCACGGGTAAGTATGAGCGCATTATGGCCTACTCCAGACCCGGCGAGTCGATGGTGACTTTTGTGGCACGAGATGCCATGCGCTCCAGTGAGATACCGGATGTGTGGTATGACGTACGCAAGAAGGTTGGAGACATCAAACATCAGCTGCCCAATGGGGTACAAGGACCATTCTTTAATGATGAGTTTGGCGATACTTTCGGCAACATTTATGTGCTGACGGGTAAAGATTTTGATTATGCGGTGATGAAAGAATATGCCGACCGTCTACAGTTACAACTGCAACGCGTCAAAGATGTCGCCAAGGTCAACTTGGTTGGGTTGCAAGATCAAAAGATTTGGATTGAAATTTCCAACACTAAGTCGGCGCAGTTAGGCATTCCTGTAACAGCGGTACAACAAGCCCTGCAACAGCAAAATACCATGGCCAGTGCAGGCTTTTTTGAAACAGAGTCGGATCGTATTCAACTCCGAGTCACAGGACAAATTAAGAGCGTTGAAGAACTGCAACGTATGCCTTTATTGGTCAATGGGAAAACCATCCAGCTCAGCGATGTTGCCGACGTCTATCGTGGCTTTAGTGAACCTGCTCAACCCCGTATGCGCTTTATGGGGGAAAATGGCATTGGCATTGCGGTATCGATGCGTAAAGGTGGCGACATCTTGGCTTTGGGCAAAAACCTAGAAACCGAGTTTTCCACGCTGCAAAAAACTTTGCCTTTAGGTATGGAGCTGAAGAAAGTTTCAGATCAGCCTGTTGCGGTGAAGCGTAGTGTCAACGAGTTCATGAAAGTTTTGGCTGAAGCGGTGATTATTGTCTTGCTGGTTAGCTTTTTCTCGCTGGGTTTCCGTACTGGACTGGTGGTGGCATTCTCCATTCCATTGGTCCTAGCCATGACCTTTGCAGGCATGAATATTTTTGATGTCGGTCTACATAAAATTTCCTTAGGTGCGTTGATTTTGGCGCTCGGGCTCTTGGTCGATGACGCTATTATTGCTGTGGAAATGATGGCGATCAAAATGGAGCAAGGCTACAGTCGACTACAAGCAGCAGGGCATGCGTGGCGAACGACGGCTTTCCCAATGTTGACGGGAACCTTGATTACCGCTGCGGGCTTCTTACCGATTGCTACAGCAGCGTCCAGTACAGGCGAATATACCCGTTCTATTTTCCAAGTGGTGACCATTGCCTTAATTGTGTCATGGTTTGCAGCGGTGCTTTTTGTACCTTATTTGGGTGACAAACTCCTGCCCGATTTTAATAAAGAGCTGATTCAAAAAGCGCCGTGGTATAGCCGTTTGTGGGCACGTTTGCGCAAACAGCCAGAACCTCAGCCGATGGTGCATCATGCAGGTGAGCATCACGATCCTTATCAAACCAAGTTCTATCAAGGTTTTCGCCGTTGGGTCGATCTGTGTGTGACCTATCGTAAAACGGTCATTGCGACGACTGTGGCTATTTTTGTACTCTCGGTGTTGATGTTTAAGTTAGTACCACAGCAGTTTTTCCCGCCTTCGAATCGTGCCGAAATTTTGGTCGACTTAAAACTTGAAGAAGGAGCATCTTTAACCGCAACTGAAAATGCGGTGAAAAAAGTTGAACAGTTCCTGTCGAAGCAAGAAGGCATTGATAATTATGTGGCATATGTGGGCACAGGCTCGCCACGTTTTTATTTACCGCTCGATCAGCAGCTACCACAAGCCAGCTTTGCTCAGTTTGTGGTCTTGGCTTCTTCACTGGATGATCGCAATGAAATTCGCAAATCCTTAGACACCCAAATCCGTCAGTTATTGCCCGATGTACGTACTCGTGTCTCTTTACTTGAAAACGGTCCACCTGTTGGTTATCCACTTCAATATCGCGTATCGGGTGAAGACCTAACCCAAGTGCGTGCTTGGGCGGATAAAGTCGCGGCAATGCTGAGTGCTAACCCCAACACCACCAATGTGCACTTGGACTGGGGTGAACCAAGCAAGATGATCAATTTAGAGATTGACCAAGACCGTGCCCGCCAAATGGGGGTATCGAGTTTAGATTTGGCCAATTTCTTGAACAGCTCAATTTCGGGTGCCACCATTAACCAGTACCGTGAGAAACGTGAACTGATTGAAATCCGTTTACGTGGCGATCAAGCCGAGCGGGTTGAAGTAGCATCATTGGCGAGCCTTGCCGTTCCAACTTCAAATGGCGGAACAGTACCGTTGGCACAAATTGCAAAAATTGATTATAGCTTTGAAGAAGGTTTGATTTGGCATCGTAACCGCCTACCGACCATTACGGTACGTGCAGATATTCGGACCAAGTTACAGCCGGCCACGGTGGTGGATGAAATGGCCGAACAGATGAATCAGCTGCGTGCGGAACTGCCGAATGGCTATTTGGTTGAAGTTGGCGGTACAGTGGAAGAGTCTGCACGTGGGGGTAAATCGGTTGCAGCGGGTATGCCTTTGTTCTTGGCCGTGGTCATGACTTTGCTGATGATTCAACTGCGCAGTATGTCTCGTGCCACGATTGTCTTACTCACTGCGCCTTTAGGTTTGATCGGCGTGGTGTTATTCCTGCTGTTGTTCAATAAACCTTTTGGCTTTGTTGCGATGTTGGGTACCATTGCCTTGTCGGGCATGATCATGCGCAACTCACTGATCTTGATTGATCAGATTGAGCAAGACATTCAAGCGGGGCATGAATCATGGGATGCGATCATCGATGCGACGGTGCGACGTTGTCGTCCAATTGTGCTGACAGCATTGGCAGCAGTTCTGGCTATGATCCCACTATCGAGAAGTATTTTCTTTGGGCCCATGGCGGTTGCGATCATGGGCGGACTGATTGTGGCGACGCTATTAACCCTGTTCTTTTTACCTGCCTTGTACGCGCAGTGGTTTAAAGTAAAAAAAATTAGCCATAAGCTGTAAATTTATGCCAATATCAGGTGCGAAACGTTGAAAATTTCAATATAGTAGCACCTGAAATTTATGGCATTTTTATAAAGCAGTTTTTTGCTACACATTAAAAAACCAACGATGTGGCAAATGGGGTTAAACGCATGATGCAAGACAATGTAACCAAGTATCGCCGCTCTATCGCGATTTCTTATGTCTTCATGTTTTTGGCTTTGTTTACTGTGATTAGTGGCGCATTTTCCTATTGGTATGCCCGAAAAGTCACGCAAATTGATCATGCCGAAGTGTGGTTACAAGCGCAAGCACTCTGGGTCATGCGCAATATTGTGATTTATAGCATTTTGGCTTTATTTGCAGCACTGTGGTTTATTCCTCTTATTTTCTTCACTTGGGACAGCGCATTGTGGGTGACTGCATGCACGGTTGCAGGTGTGGTTTTTAGCTGTATTGCATTTCTCTTCCTTCTAAATGCATGGTTTAAAGGCCTGTCTAAATTTTTGAAAAATAAAGCAGTTTTCTAATTCTACTGATTTTTTTTCAAACACCCCCTTGTAAAACTTGGTTTGAACCCAATTTCAGACCACAGTTGAGTATTAAATAAATTCCGTGAGGAGCATCGCCAGACATGGCTAAACGTGATTATTATGAGGTTTTAGGTGTTGCTAAAACCGCTAGTGATGATGAAATTAAAAAAGCCTACCGTAAGTTGGCGATGAAATATCATCCGGACCGCAACCCTGACAATGCCGAAGCTGAAGAGAAGTTTAAAGAAGCGGCTGAAGCTTATGAAATTTTATCGGATAGCGAAAAGCGTAGCATGTATGACCGTATGGGGCATCAAGCCTTTGAAGGTGGTATGGGCGGCGGAGGCGGCTTCGGTGGTGGTTTCAGCGCAGAAGACATTTTTAGTCAATTCGGTGACATTTTCGGTGGCGCATTTGGTGGCGGCGGTGGTCGTGGTCAACAGCGTGCACGTCGTGGTTCTGACTTACGTTATGTGATGGAACTGACGTTGGAAGAAGCAGTAAGAGGGGTGAAAAAAACCATTACTTTTACCTCACCAGCGCCGTGTGAAACCTGTGACGGTAAAGGCTCTAAAAACCCGAACGATGTTGAAACCTGTAAAACTTGTCATGGTGCAGGTCAGGTTCGCATGCAGCAAGGTTTCTTCTCTGTACAGCAGACTTGTAGCACCTGTCGCGGTCAGGGTAAGATCATTAAGAACCCATGTAATACCTGTCATGGTTCAGGCGTTAAAGACCGTCAACAAACCTTAGAAGTGACGATTCCTGCGGGCGTCGACAATGGTGACCGCGTTCGTTTAACGGGTAAAGGCGAAGCGATTCGTGATGGTCAGTCAGGCGATTTGTACGTAGAAGTGGTGGTGCGTGAGCACGAAATCTTCCAACGTGATGGTGCAGACCTGTATATGGATGTTCCTGTGAGCATTGCCGATGCTGCTTTGGGTAAAGAAATTGAAATCCCGACACTCGAAGGTCGTGTGAGTTTGAAAATTCCTGAAGGCACACAAACGGGTAAAATGTTCCGTTTACGTGGTAAAGGGGTTAAACCTGTACGTACCAGTATGCAAGGTGACTTACTGTGCCGTATCGTGATTGAAACACCCGTTAACTTGACGGCACGTCAACGTGAACTGTTGAAAGAGTTGCAAGAAACTTTAGATGGAGATGATCACAAATCATCACCAAAGAAAAAGTCTTTCTTTGACCGACTGTTTGATTAATTGAATACGGTAGGTCTGAATTGGTGTTGAAAAGAGCGGGAAGATTTTCCCGCTTTTTTTATGTTATTGCCCTTCTGTTGGCAGCTCAGGTTGATCGATCTCTTCAACCGACACCATTTCTTCAGCCATAGGTGCAGCGGCTTGTACTTGTTGTTCGGCCTGTACTTTAGGGTGTGTGCTGGTGGTGATCTTTACCTGTGACAAACTTTCTAAGGTGTCGCCCGCTTGAACAGCGGGTTCAGCCTGAACTTGTGCCCAACTGCCCCCAAACGCCATCGCTAGAAAAAGTACCTTGGCTTTCATTCTATTTTCCTCATTTTAAAGTTGTTTTTAAATGCGAACCTAGTCTGCGTAAGATTGATTGCAAATTTGTGAAAAGCTGGAGAAATCATGTTTGAAAATAAAGCGATTTTTTCGATGAAAATGCCCAACAAACCTTAGTCTGTGCAATCAGTTTTGCTATAGTAAGAGCAATTTTGAAGCTAGATTAGGAATATGTTATGTCAGCAGCTCCACGCATTGGGGTCTTAGGTGCCGGCGGTCGTATGGGTCGCATCCTTATTCAAGCGGTACATGAAGCAGGCTATCAACTGGCTGCGGCAGTGGAACGTCCTGAAAGCTCACTGGTTGGTACAGATGCAGGTGAGCTTGCAGGTATTGGCAGCCTAGGCGTGAAGGTGGTGGGTAGTCTGGAAGCGGTAGTGAAAGATTGTGATGTGATCATTGATTTCACTGCACCAGTAGCGACCGTTCAGCATTTAAAAATTTGTCGTGAAGCTGGGGTCGCCATTGTCATTGGCACCACGGGCATGAATGACGAACAAAAAGCTTATTTGGATGACTCTGCGACTCAAACACCTGTGGTCTATGCAGCCAACTATTCTGTGGGGGTCAATGTTTCGATTAAACTGTTGGAATTGGCGTCTAAAGTCTTTGGCGACACAGTGGATATTGAAGTGATTGAAGCGCATCACCGTCATAAAGTCGATGCACCATCAGGCACAGCGTTGATGATGGGTGAGGCGATTGCGGGTGCTTTAGGTCGTGACTTGAAAACCGATGCAGTGTATTGTCGTGAAGGTCATACAGGACCACGTGAGCGTCAAAGTATTGGTTTCCAAACCATTCGTGGCGGCGATATTGTCGGTGAACATACGGCTATGTTTATTGCTGATGGTGAGCGTGTTGAAATTACCCATAAAGCGACCAACCGTATGAACTTTGCTTCGGGTGCGGTACGCGCTGCGGCTTGGGTGGTAGGACGTGAAGCACGTAAATATGACATGAAAGATGTACTGGGTTTTAACGACATTCAAGTTTAAAACCTGTTTCATTCGCCATAAAAACAAGATAAAAAACTAAAATAAGACGAAGAATAGAATGAAAAAAGTCATATATATGGCTTGTGTTGTTGCCGTGATGACGACAGCACAGGCCAAACCTATGGATCAAGCCAAACTCAGTATTCATAAAAATAATATTAAAGTTTGGACCTATCAAAATGCACAAAACCCAGTTTTTTTATATAAGGCTGAAACCACGTTTGATGTGCCGATTGAAAAAGCAGTGTCATTGATCTTAGATGTTGACCATGCGGTGAAATGGGTGCCGTATATGGGCAGTGTGAAAGTCTTGTCGCGCGATGATAAAAAAGGCGAGTTTCAACTGTATATGGTGCTGGATTTTCCTTTTCCTTTAAAAGACCGCGACTTGGTGGTGCAGGGGAAAATGACCAAGGACAGTCAGGGCATTATTAGCATTAAAAATAAAGCGATTGATAAAAACATCCTTAAAAATCCAGATTATGTGCGTCTAAATCATTATGAGGGCGATTGGACCTTTCAGAAACTGGGACCAAATAAAGTCAAGGTTTCGACCTCGGGCTATGCCAACCCTGAGGGATCGATACCACTGAAGTTTGTGAATATGTTTGTCCAACAACAACCCTATCAAATGCTGCAAAAAATGAAAAATCAATTGCTGGAACAAGAAGATACTCCTGCCCATTTACCAGTTGCCTTACGTTAATTTTGAAGACGAAGAAGCCTGCAATGCAGGCTTTTTATGTTTTAAAACTTAAGGCTGTTGATAAGCGCTCAGCAGCTCTAAGGTTGAAGCCTTAGGCAGGTCTAACTGGATTAAACTGAGCATGGCATGTCCTTCACCAGCGAGCGAGATCTTGAAGTTTTCAGCACTGCTTTGGTCACATTGAAACTGTAAATTTTTCTGGCGAGGCAAGTTCATCTGCATTTCACGTTCATTGTTCAACCGATATTGATAGGTTCGTTGGGTCGATGTTTCAGTCAAGCTCGGCGCTAAACTTAAAAACTGATAATCCGTTAAATTTTGCGTTTTCAGAAAGCCTTCAATCAGTGCTTTACAAATAAAATGCTGCTGCTGTACCTGCTGCGAAATATGTGGCGGTTGGCAAGCCGATAAGCTCAATAAGCAAAAGAGAGATATGATTATTTTTTTCATAAAAGTGCCTATTTATGGTTGTGAACGAATGACATAAGCATAATTCTGTTGGCATAATGGATACAGATACATAAAAGTTAAAAAAATAGGTACAGATGAATGGCATTTCAGTATCAAAGCTTGGCTGCACAGTTGCTTGAAAAAATTCAAAATGCTGAATTACCCGCAGGGCAAAAGCTGTTGTCGTTACGCCAGTTTGCCAACTTACAAAAGGTCAGCTTGAATACGGCCAAGAGCTGTTATGAGCTACTCGAGTCGCAGGGGTATATTCATGTGAAAAATAAGTCGGGCTATTTTGTCAGTTATCAAAAAAATACCAGCCCATCTATTCCTGTACCGCAGCATCCTGATTTTCAGTCTCAAGCCCGTGATATTTCTAATTTAGAGCTACAGCTGGAAATTCAACAGTCTTCCATTAATAGCCGTCTCATCCATTTGGGAGCGATTCAGCTTTCTCCAAAACATGTGCCTGTAGAAGCGCTCCGCCGCTCCATTCAACGCGCCTTAAAACACAGTCAACCTGAAGATTTTTTATATAGCGATAAGCAAGGTCATATTCGCTTGCGGCAGGCTTTGTCTGAGCATTGGGCTGAAGATGGCTTTTATATTTCGCAGGATGATATCTACATCAGCAATGGCTGTATGCCTGCGTTGTCGGTGATGATTCAACACCTCAGCAAGGAAGGCGACAGCGTAATTGTACCAACCCCAAATTTTAATGGTCAGTTGCAAATGTTGGCGGGGTTAAAGCGAAAAATTATTGAAATTCCAGCCGATACTCAAGGCTTTGATCTTGAACGCTTAGAGCAGGTCATGCAAAGTTCAGGCGCAAAAGCGTGCTTACTCACGGCCAATTATCAAAATCCATTGGGGTTTTGCTTAAGCAATGCAGAAAAAGAAAAAATTGCACAACTGGCTGCGCGCTATCAGTGCTATGTGATTGAAGATGATATTTATGGTGAATGTTGTTTCAGTTCGAGTCGTCCGTTGCCGATTAAGTATTGGGATCAGCAGGGTTATGTGATTTTCTGTGGTTCGGTTTCCAAGTCACTTTCAACTGCGTATCGGGTAGGTTGGTTTTGTATTCCGCAGCGCTTAGCGCATTTGAAGGCTACGTTACTGATGCAAAATATCACAGTGAATACACCCTTGCAGTTGGCACTGGCCGATCTCATTTATAGTCGTGCTTATCGGGAGCATTTACAGCAGTTAAAGCCGATTTTGAAACAGCAAGTTGAGCAATACCGACACATGATTCAGCTTGCCTTTAACGGAGTTGAGTTACGTATCAATCAACCCTTAGGTGGTTATGCGCTGTGGTTACAGCTGCCCGAGTGTATTGATGGTTTAGATATGTACTATTTTGCTCAACAGCATGGCATCAATATAGTGCCAGGAGAAGTCTTTGGTGAAGGGCAGCGTTATAAAAACTGTATCCGCCTCAATGCAGGCCATGAACTTTCAACAGATATTCGCGCAGCGGTCACCTTGTTGGCCGATTGGGTGAAAGCGCAACTCAGCAGTTCGACGCTGGTCAAACAAGCGGTATAAAAAAGCGCCTCTTTTGAGGCACTTATGGATTAAAAATCAGCTTTAAGGACGATCCGATAACGAGCTTTTCCAGAATGTAACCGTTCCAGTGCTTCATTCAACTGTGACATAGGATACAGTTCAATTTGTGGCGCAATGTTTTTACGTGCAGCGAATTTGAGTAGCTGACGTAATGCCGCAGGTGAGCCAGTGGGCGAACCCGTGATAGACTTTGCCCCAGCAATTAGACTACCTGCATTTAACTTGATTGGCTCTAAGGGCAAGCCTAGCAGATGGATCGTGCCATTCGGTGCCAGTGTACTAATATAGGCAGGCCAGTCGAGTGTGACATTCACCGTACTGAGGATGAGATCAAATTTTCCGCGCTGGGTTTTAAGTGCATCCACATCACGGCTATTCACCACATGATCTGCACCCATGGCCTTGAGTTCTTCCGTTTTGTCGAGGTTCGAGGTAAACGCCGTAATTTCACAGCCCCATCCTCGAAGTAACTTAATAGCCATATGCCCTAGACCACCAATCCCAATTACCCCGACATGGTGAATGGCTTGGATTTGGTGTTTTAAAATTGGATCAAAAACGGTAATACCGCCACACAATAAAGGACCCGCTGACTCAGGATCTAGCTCTTCAGGTAAAGGAATAATCCACTGCCAACCTGCACGCACTTTGTCGGCAAAGCCACCTGCATGACCGACGATGGTTGCAGTCGGTCCACCTGTACAGAGTACTTGTTGACCCGATACACAGGGGTCACAGTGTTGGCAGCTTTCTGCCGTCCAGCCAATACCGACGCGCTGTCCAAGTTTAAGCCCTTTGGCTTCGGAGCCTAGGCGACTGATGGTGCCAATAATTTCATGACCAGCGACAACTGGATAGACCGAAGAGTTCCATTCATTGTTAATGACCGAAACATCGGAATGGCACAATCCACAATATTCGACTTGGACTTCGACTTGATGTGGTTGCAGTTCACCAGCATCGAATTGATAGGGTTGTAGTGCTGCACCTGCTTGCATTGCCGCATAGGCACGAATGGTGTTATCCGTCATATTCGAGATCCTTATTTTCCTGTTTTTTATGTACTTTTATTTAAAATGACAGCCATTTTCATGATCATTGACCATACCGACCGCTTGCATAAAGGCATAACAGGTGGTCGGGCCAACAAACTTGAAGCCCTGTTTTTTCAGTGCTTTTGACATGCTTTGGCTTTGAGGTGTTTGTGCAGGTGCTGTGCGGTAGTCAGGAACATCATTGTTGATGGCATGTTGCTCGACAAAGTTCCAGAGCCATTCCACAGGGTTGATGCCTTGTTGTTTCAGTGCAACCCATGCAATCGCATTGTCACGAATCGCAGTCAGCTTCCCGATATGGCGAATTAAGCCGATATCTTGGACTTTTTCGGCCAAGTCTGTATCACTTAAAGCCGCAATCTGTTCAATGGAATATTGAAAAAACTGGCGATGATAATGTTCACGCTTTTTCAGGACGGTAATCCATGACAGCCCCGCTTGTTGACCTTCGAGGCAGAGCATCGCAAATAATTGCTTTTCATCATGTAGTGGTTTACCCCACTCATGATCATGGTAGTCGATGTAAAGTGGGTCTGAGGAGCACCATCCGCAGCGTTGAGTGGTCATGAACATGCTCCTGATCTTTTTATAGGGTAAAAGGTGCCCATTGGTCGTGTTGATTGTCCCAATAAAACAATTGGGCGTGTTCGAGGTCGGAAAAGTTAATCCAGACATCTTTTCCTGTTTTTTCAGCAAATCCAGTGCTGATTAAAAGCGCATCTTCGGTAATTTCCATGATCCAACCTTGGTGGTTTTGTCCAGCCAAGATGATTTTTTGTTGATTGCCTGATTCAGCAAATTCGACCAGACGGTTGATCAACGCTTCTGACATGAAAAATTCCTAAAGTTAACGTAAATAAGGATAGGGATTTACTGCACCACGGCCTTTACCTTGTAAATAAAGTCCATAATGCAAATGTGGGGCTGTGTGCCGTGCATTGCCTGTATTGCCGACATAGCCAATCAGGTCGCCTTTTTTGACATAGTCGCCGACACTTAAGCCACGTTTATGGTCATCAAGATGAGCGTAGTAATGCCAAGTGCCTGCTGGCCCCATAATCCAAACCACTTTACCACCCAAATTGTTATTGCGTAAGTCTGCGACGAGACCTTCTGTGGCAGAAAAAACTTTTGTTCCACGTGGAGCCAGAATGTCGATACCTTCATGTGTCCGTCTGCTAGTGCGGGACGCACCCCAAGTATCTTTGAGGACATTGCGTTTGATGCCTTGGACAGGGACAGGCAGCTGCTTAGCTAAACGCATGTTTTTCAGTTGTTGGACTTGTGAGGCAGGTAACTGGCTTCCACTCGGTGCAGGCGGCATGGTACGGCAAGCTGCGAGTAACAGAATCACAAAACTTAAACTGGCAAGCGCAGAAAGGCGAGGCAAACAATAACGCACGAACAATCCTTTATTATTTCAGTGATCTAATTTTAAAGTGTCAGGGTGAACCCAATGGATCACCCAACTATGTCACAGTTGAATTGTCGAGATCAATTTTTTCATCGCGGTTGGGATGCCCATTTCTGTGACATTTTGTATGTCTAGCCATGTGCTGGCCAATTCTATACTTAAATGTTCGAGCTGGTCGGCATCAACCTCAAAGCAAAGTGCTTCCAGTTGCCAAGTGAAGTGGGTGAAACTATGCGAAATTTCAGCGCGTTGCGAGATTTGTTTCAGTCCTAGACTTTGGCACAGTTGCGTGAGTTCATCACGATTTTCAAAAATAGGTAAACACCATAAACCGCCCCACAGTCCACTATTGGGGCGCTGTTGCCACAGCCATTGATTGTGATGACGCAGCACCAAAACTTGGGCTGACTTCACAGGCACAGCTTTCTTGGGCTTTTTAAAAGGCAATTCGGTTTCTAGCCCTTGTGCATGGGCTTTACAGTGTTGCTGCATTGGGCAGTATAAACACAGTGGTTTTTTAGGGGTACAGACGGTTGCCCCCAAATCCATGATGGCTTGGGTATAGTCGTGGTTACGTTCAGTTGGACAGAGTTCAGTGGCCAGTTGCCACATGCTGCGTTCATGCACAGGTTTGCTTAGATCATCCTCAATGGCAAAAAAACGCGCGAGCACGCGTTTTACATTGCCATCCATAATGACACCGTACTGACGTAAACCCAAAGACATGAGTGCACCTGCGGTAGATGGACCAATGCCTGGCAGTTCAATCCAGTCCTCTAAAGTTTGAGGAAAGTGCTCCTGACGTGCCACAACCCCTGCGGCTTTATGTAGATTACGTGCACGGGCATAGTAGCCCAGACCTGCCCAGTAAGGTGCGACCTCATCCCATGATGCTGTCCCTAAAGCTGCAACGGTTGGGAAGCGTTCGATAAAACGGTCGAAGTATTGCAGCACTGTTTTGACTTGGGTCTGTTGCAGCATAATTTCAGACACCCAGACTTTGTAGGGATCATCGGCTACTTGCCATGGTAGGTCATGTCGACCATGAACATCGAACCAAGTCAGTAATGCATCTGAAAAAGAGAAAGGGGACATCTGAGGCACAAGCAAGAAATTCGGCTTAGTATAACTGAATGTCTTTTCTGAACCCGAGTTTTTGCGCATAAAAAATGGCGCTTACGCGCCATTTAAAACCTCAAAACTTAATCTTTCGTCATGCCCCATCGTGCATCGAGTTTTAGCTCTTGGTCTTTGTAGCGTGGAATAATATGGATATGTAAGTGTTCAGACACATTGCCAAATATTTCACCGTCATTAAAACCAATATGAAAGCCTGAAGGTTGATGACGCAATTGGAGTTCATTGCGTGCCAGTTCCAGCAAAGACATTAAGCTTTTACGTTCTTTGTCGGTAATGTCAAAAAATGAGCTCACATGACGTAGAGGGATAATGACACAGTGACCTTTAGACAATGCATTGGGTTCGGGTAAAATTACCCCAAAGTCATTTTTATCAAGCACGTCATATTCATCAAAATTACAATATTGGCAGTGGGTCTCAGTCATTGTTATCTCCTCTAAAATCTAATTATGTATCCTGTTGGATCTGAAAAATCAAATATTTGAATTTTCAGCTCTAGTTAAGCACTGAGATTGCGTTCTAGCAAGTCATACATTGCATCTAGCCCTTGTCTTTCTGCTTCTGGGTTATAGCCCAAGTCTACGCCATTGGCTTTGGCACGCTCATCGGCCAATGGGTTGCTAAAACCGTGCTTCGCATCTTCAAAAATGATTACTTCATGGTCCACTTTTGCAGCATGCATTTCTTCACGGAAGCTGGCAACATCATCCAAAGTAACCATGCTGTCTAACTCACCATGTAAAACTAAAATTTCACCCTGAATTTGACCTTCGACCGCAGGGGCTTTCGGTGCCAATGTTGCGTGGAAAGTCGCCACTGCTTTTAGTGGTGCGCCTGAGCGAGCTAAGTCTAAAACCACTTTACCACCATAACAAAAACCAATCGCCGCCAGCTGAGTGGGATTCACTTCAGGCTGGGCTACAAGCGTATCTAAACCTGCTTGCGCACGGTTGACGATGGTGTCTGCATCGGCAAAAGTTTGCATCATCCATTCATAGGCTTGTTTCGCATCTGTGGTGACATTTTTATCACCATACATATCAATCGCCAGTGCGGCATAACCGTGTTCAGCCAGTTCGCGAGCACGTTGTTCAGTATATTCATTTCGGCCCCACCATTCGGGTGCAACGATGATACCTGCATGCGGTGTTTGAGAGCTTGGTGCTGCAAAATAACCGACTAAGCGTTGTCCATCGGCTGCGTTATATTGAATTTCTCGAGTTTGAATACTGATTGTCATGCTCAAATCCTGATAGATGATCTGCTCTGATTAAAGCATAAAAACTTTTACAAGGATTTGAAAAATATTCCGATGTACATGAGAAATGTGAGAAATTATTTTTTAAAGGCACATATAAAAAAAGAAGGATCTGAATCCTTCTTTTTCTTTATTAAGAGTTGTGTACTTTAGACTTTGCCACGGGATAAAAATCCGACAATCGCAAGAATCACAGCAATCACCAATAAAATAATCGCAAAGTCTTTGGATAAACCTGCTACGCCGCCAAAACCAAGTAAACTTGCAATCAGTGCAATCACTGCGAAGATAATCGCCCAACGAAACATAATTTTTCTCCATAGATGTTCTTATTTATTACTCTATTAGTATAGAAACAACGTTCGGACACACTGTGTTGCTTTTGTTTAAAAAGTGTTCTGTTTATATTTTAAGTTTATGAATATGATGTAAATATTGACACTTTAGATAGCTCTGAAAGCCATGTGACTATAGGTTATAATAGTGCATTCAGTTTTATTGGCAGTGGTTATGTCCAACGAATTAAGACCAGAGTTTTGGAAGCATTATGCGCTCACTGAGCTACGCTCAGCGGAGTGGGAAGCGTTATGTGATGGTTGTGGTCTGTGCTGTTTGGTGAAACTTGAAGATGAAGAAAGCCAAGAAGTCGCCTATACCAAAGTGGCCTGTAAACTGCTGGACTGTCAAACGGCCAGTTGTCGGGATTATCCGAACCGAAAGCAGCATGTGCCCGATTGTATCCAGCTCACGCCCGAACTTTTAGACACGATTCATTGGTTACCACCGAGCTGTGCTTACCGTCGTCTGCATGAAGGTAAAAATTTGCCCAGATGGCACTATCTGAACACGGGCTCACGTCAAAGTATTCTGAAAGCGAAAAAGTCTGCGGCAGGACGCTGTATTTCTGAAGAAGAGATTCAGGATGATGACATCGAAGACTATATTGTGCGTTGGGTTCGCTAGTCGATAAAAGCACAATCAAATTGCACGAAAAGCTTGTGTCATTCGCCTGAATTTGCCATAACATAAGCATTCGATGAACGCATGATAAGTCCTAGCCCTATGTCCGATAGCAATATTCCACTGCCTGAACGTTTACGCCCGCGTGATTTATCTGAAATTATTGGGCAGGATCACTTATTGGGTGAGCAGGCACCGCTCCGCCAAATGATCGATCAAGGGCATTTGCCATCGATCATTTTTTGGGGGCCGCCAGGCGTGGGGAAAACCACCATTGCTTTACTGTTGGCGCAAGCGATTGATCGACCTTTTGTCAGTCTATCTGCACTCAATACGGGGGTTAAAGAGCTCCGTGAGATCATTGCTGATGGCGGAGATTTAATGCCACCTGTGGTGTTTATTGATGAAATTCATCGTTTTAACAAATCGCAGCAAGATGCCTTACTGAATGCTGTGGAGAAAGGCAAAATTACCCTCATTGGTGCCACCACCGAAAACCCTTCTTTTGAAGTCAACAGTGCGTTGTTGTCGCGTTGTCAGGTCTATACCTTAAATGCGCTCGATGCCGATGCGATTCAAACTTTATTACTGCAAGCGATTAAGAACGATCCATTTTTAAAAGAGCGTTATATTCAAATTGAAGAATTTGAAGCATTGGTGCAGTTTGCTGCAGGTGATGCCCGCAAAGCCTTGAATTTAATTGAACTGATTGCGGGCACCTTCGAACCGGACCTTGAAAATATCGTGACCAATGCAATGGTGGTCAAAGTTGCACAGCAAAATATCGCCCGTTATGACAAATCGGGTGAGCAGCACTATGATTTGGTGTCGGCCTTTATTAAGTCGATTCGGGGGAGCGATCCTGATGCTACTTTGTATTGGATGGCACGCATGCTCAAAGGCGGTGAAGATCCCGTTTTTATTGCCCGTCGGATGTTGATTGCAGCCTCTGAGGACATTGGCAATTCAAACCCCAATGCACTGCTGCTGGCTGGAGAATGCTTCCGTTCTGTTCAAGCGGTGGGCATGCCAGAGTGTCGAATTATTCTTGGGCAGTGTGCGGTGTATTTGGCGACCAGTGCCAAAAGTAACAGTACTTATCTTGCGATCAACAAAGCGTTGGATTTGGCCGAGAAAACAGCGAATTTACCTGTGCCGCTGCATTTAAGAAATGCACCGACCAAGTTGATGAAAGAGCAGGGCTATGGCGTCGACTACTTGTATCCGCACAACTATCCAGAGCATTTTGTGATGCAAGAATATTTACCCCCTGAGCTCAAAGGCGCCAAGCTGTATGAGTCGGCACGCAATAAGCGTGAGGTTGAGGGTGAGCGTTTACAGCAACGCCGTTGGCAACAAGAGCAGCAACAGCAGCAGTAATAAAAAAGCCTGATTCACAAATCAGGCTTTTTTATTTCTGGGGCTTAGGATTTAGTCACATTCATTGAGCAGTTTTTTCTTTAAGCACTGTAGCGTTTTTATGTTCCGATGTGCGTATTCATCAATTTTAATGCGGCAGGTAACACAGCGACCAATAAGGCGATGGCCATCGTGATGTTAAAGCTCAAAGCAAAGCGCGGTTTCATCAGATATTGGCGTAAGAAAAGACCACCGACTGCCCAAACCCCGACACATGGAATGGAAACTACCATTAAAATCAGAGCCGCATAAAGAATATCGCTGACATCATGGTTTAAAGCAAAATAAGTGGCAATGGTGCTGATGGAGATAATCCACGCTTTGGGATTGACCCACTGAAAAAGAGCCCCTTGTAGAAAACCCATCGATGGTTTTTGTTCTAATTCGATGTTAAGTGGCCCACTGGACGCGATTTTCCATGCGAGCCACAGAATATAAGCTGTGCCGATTAAACTTAAAATAAATTGGAGCTGGGGCAGGGCCAGAAACACCTGATTTAAGCCGATGCCGATGGCGAAGAGTTGCACGGCCACACCAAAGGCAATGCCTAAAACCAGAGGTAGGGTTTTACTGATGCCAAATCGTGCACCAGACAGCATGACCAGTGCATTATTGGGCCCAGGGGTGCAGGTCATTACGACACAGAACAGCAGATAAGAGACAAACAGTGAAGCGTTCATAAAGGGGATGGAGTAATCAAATAAGTATCATTTTATTGTTGATCTATCACAATTTGGTTGTATATTGATCGTTAATACTGAGTTTTATGCAACAAATGATTGAATTAGATCGATTAGACCGAAAAATATTGTGTGAGCTTGAGGGCGATGCACATTTAACCAATATTAAACTGGCAGAACGCGTGGGTTTGTCACCCTCGGCCTGTTTACGACGCGTGCAAGAGTTAGAAAGAATTGGTGTGATTCGAGGCTATAAAGCGGTGATTGACCGTTCGCTTTTGGGTGTTGGTTTAACGGTTTATGTGACCATTGGTCTGTCTTGTCACTCAAAAGAAAGCTTGAGTCAGTTTGAGGATGTGATCACTGCAACGGATGAAGTTACTGAGTGTCATACCATTACAGGCTCGGTCGAGTATTTGCTCAGGGTTGAAGTGGCTGACATTAAGTCTTATAAAAAGTTTCATACTGATGTTTTAGGAACGATTCCATCCATTAGCTCGATCACCAGTTTTTTGGTGATGGATACCACTAAAAATCGATAAACCAATCTATAAAAGCTTAGGTGGAAAGGTAAAAAACCGAGCGAAATGGCTCGGTTTTTATCTGAGTGCATATAGTTTCGTGGGATCAGATCAAACAAGGCGCTTTATCTTTTCAACTAAGTATTGAATGTTGAATCATTGCTGCATCAAGCTCTTGAAGACTATTCAATTATTTAAAGTTACCCTCTAAAAACTGTTGCAGGCGTTCACTTTTGGGGTGAATCAAAACTTCTTTTGGATCACCTTGTTCTTCAATTTTGCCTTGATCTAAGAAAATGACATGATTGGATACATGGCGTGCGAAGCCCATTTCATGGGTGACCACAATCATGGTTCGGCCTTCTTCAGCTAAACTTTGCATCACTTTCAATACCTCACCCACCAGTTCAGGGTCTAGAGCACTGGTCGGCTCATCAAACAACATCACTTCCGGCTCCATTGCTAAGGCACGGGCAATTGCAACACGCTGTTGTTGTCCTCCTGACAAAAAAGACGGATATTTCTTTTCGACACTTTCAGCAAGCCCAACTTTTCTTAAGTATTTTCGTGCACGCTCTTCCGCCTCACTCCGCTTTAGCCCCAAGACATGAATGGGTCCTTCAATAATATTTTCTAATACCGTCATATGCGACCATAAATTGAAATGTTGAAAGACCATCATCAGTTGAGTGCGCATTTTTTGTAGTTGTTTAGGGTTTGTGGCTTTAAGATCGCCATTTTTATCTAAAGTAGTCTCTAACTGTTCACCATTGAGTTGAATGCTGCCTTGGCTCGGTTGTTCTAGAAAATTGATGCAACGAAGAAAGGTACTTTTACCTGAACCTGAGGAACCAATAATACTAATCACATCACCTGCGCGTGCCTCAAGTGAAACCCCTTTTAAGACTTCATGATCGCCAAAACTTTTACAAAGGTCTCGAATCACCAGTTTTGCTGAATTTTCCATTGTTTCTCCTAATGATTCGATGGTTTTAAAAACGCCAACCAGCGTTGTTCCAATTTACGAAAGATCCAAATGAGGATAAATGCCAGACAGGCATACAGCACAGCGGCAATGCCAAAGGCATCAAACGTGGCATAAGTGGCAGCATTGACATCCCGTGCAATTTTGAGAATATCAGGCACGGTTGCAGTGAAGGCAATGGTGGTTGCATGCAGCATCAAAATGACTTCATTACCATAAAACGGCAATGCTCGGCGTAGCATCGACGGAATAATAATACGGGTATAGCGTTTCCAAGGCGACATTCCAAAGGCTTTTGCTGCCTCAATTTCGCCGTAGGGAATCGAACGTATCGCCCCTGCAAAAATTTCAGTGGTATAAGCTGCTGTATTGAGTGCAAACGCTAAAATGGTGCAATTAAGTCCTTCTCTAAAAAACTCATCGAGCCGTTCATGGGCATGCACAAATTCAAGGCTATAAATCCCAGTATAGATAATCAGTAGCTGCACATATAAGGGGGTACCACGGAAAATATAAGTAAAAAACCAAACAGGTCCACGTACAAAAGCATGCTCAGAAACTCGAGCAATTGACAAAGGCACAGCCAGAACAAAACCAATCGCAATCGATAAGACCAGTAGCCACGCGGTCATGGCGACCCCAGTCATTTGAAAACCATCGGTCCACAGATAGGACTGCCAGTATTGTTGAATAATTTCAATCATAGTTGTCCCTTTTTCACACCAGCAGAATAACGACGTTCCAGCCACATGAGAATCAAATTCGAAAGGGTGGTGATGGCCAGATAAATGACGGCTGCAACAATACTGAAATAGAACACTTGCATGCTGCTTCGACCTGCATCTTGGGTAATTTTGACGATGTCGGTCAAACCAATTAAGGACACCAAGGCAGTGGCTTTGATAAGGACTTGCCAGTTATTGCCAATCCCCGGTAAGGCAAAACGCATCATTTGTGGAAAGAGGACACGTCTGAAGACTTGAAATGGGGTCATGCCATAGGCATATGCAGCTTCAAGTTGACCTTTGGGGACGGCTTGAAATGCGCCACGGAAGGTTTCCGTAAAATAAGCCCCATAAATAAAGGCTAAAGTAATCACCCCTGCCACAAAGGGATTGATGTCAATTTGCTCCATATGGATCGATTCGGTAATCGAGTTCAATCCAAGTTGCAGGCTATAGAACAACAACAACATGATTACCAGATCAGGAACACTACGAATGAGCGTGGTATAGAGGGTTGCAACATGACGTAAGATTTGAATACGAGAGAGTTTGGCACTTGCCCCAAACAATCCAATAATGATCGAAAGTACCAGTGATAACAAAGCAAGCTGTATGGTCATCCAAGTGCCACTGAGTAATACGGGACCATAGCCAGACAGAAACATACTCAGTTTCTCCGAGTAAAAATATAATATTTTATAAATCAGCAATATATAAAGGGTGTCGGTATTGAACCGACACCCTATAAATTAATAAATGCTGAAGGAGAAGTATTTTTTCTCGAGTTTCTTATAGGTACCGTCGGCAATAATTTCAGCTAATGCTTTATCAATATTCTTTTTCAGATCGGCATCTTCTTTACGTAAGCCGATTGCAGCGCCTACACCGAGCGTTTTGGCATCGACCACATTATTGCCTGCAAAAGCAAAGCCTTTACCTTTCGCCGATTTTAGGAAACCAGCATCGACCATAATCGCATCTTGTAATGTTGCATCTAGGCGCCCCGAAACCATGTCTTGGTAAAGCACGTCTTGGTTTGGATAAGGAACTACATTGACACCTTTAGGCGCCCAATAGGCTTTTGCATAGCCTTCTTGAATCGTACCTTGTTGTACACCCACACGTTTGCCTTTTAGGGATGCAGGCGTAGGGAGTAAAGGAGAGCCTTTCTTCGCGACCATGCGGGTAGGCGTGTTGTAA
Organism: Acinetobacter sp. MF4640; assembly: GCF_002018895.1. Taxonomy (NCBI): domain Bacteria; kingdom Pseudomonadati; phylum Pseudomonadota; class Gammaproteobacteria; order Moraxellales; family Moraxellaceae; genus Acinetobacter; species Acinetobacter sp. MF4640. The sequence goes on from NZ_MVOM01000001.1 coordinate 46,840, forward strand.
ATTTTATTACTAAACGCGATTTGTTTTGCGCGATCCGTAGTGACCGTCATTGAAGACAGAATACCGTCGAATTTCTTCGCTTTGAGCGCAGGAATCATCCCATCAAAGGAGTTTTCTACCCACACGCATTTGGCTTTTAATTTGGCACAAATGGCATTACCTAAGTCGATGTCAAAACCGACCAACTTATTGTCTGGTGTTTTATATTCAAAAGGTGCATATGCGGATTCTGTGCCAAAACGAATGGTTTTCCATTCTTTTGCTTGGACAGTACTGCTCAGTGCTACGGCTACGAATGTAGTGGAAAGTAGTAATTTTTTTTGCCAGTTTTTCATTTTAAATATAGCCATCCGTAAAAAAACAAATCTAAGAAATAAGACGAAGATAGAACTTACCCTACTGAGTACTTTTGAATAAAAGCAACATCTATACCAGCTTTCGGCTCTTAGGAGATCGATGGATCTTGTCGCCATGAGAGATGAGGAAATAAGGGTATTTTTTCGGTTGGAATAATTTTTATCTGAGAACGTCCTGTTCATATGTTTTTATCATATGAAAAAATGAAGGTGAGACATAGTTGAAATATACCTGAAGTCTTGTGCGCTATGGCGTACAGAATTGATGATTTTTTAACAGTGGATCAATGTCTTACAAGACTATTTTTCAGTGCTGAATAGCTTATAAGTAAGCTGAAGTACTGCAATAGCACTGGATCTGAAAACAAAAAAACCGAACGTTTAAGCTCGGCTTTTTGAATGACGCAACTTAAAGGAGTGGTATTAGCTTAGAGGAAGAAGCTCATCTTTTAAGTTCAGCATTTGCTGCATTTGGGCGCGAATTTTTCGCTCAGTTTTTCGTACATTATGTGCATTAATTCTTTTGCTCATAGCCCGGATTGGAATAAATAATTTCTCACCCATACCATCGACCAAGACAAATTCGGGCTTATTATTTCGCTGCTCTGTATACATAATTCCTGCGATGTTTACCTCACCGAAGATAATGTGTAAGTCGCAGCAAAGCTGAAAAAAGTCATCTAGAGCTTTGGCGTGTTTTTCCTCAAATTGATGTGATTTGCATAACTCAAATAAAGTCATACCTTCACCACTTGGGCAGACAATTTTTTCAGTCACAAAACCCAAGCCTACAGAAGTTTTCACAAAACCATAAGGCATTTCGACAGGAAAGCTAAAGATATTATTTTTATAATGATTTTTACATAGCTGTAGATATTGCAATAATTCACGGCGGAATTGGCGATAAACGCCTTGCGACATTCTACGTTTAAGTTTGCCATGTCCTTTCCAGCCACCATCTTCATCCACTCGATTTGGATTCATGACTTTGATGATTTTGTTTTCATCCTCAGGATGCTTAAACACCATTTTTGAACAGCCTTGTCCGATACATTGCAGTTCATCTAATTGATAAATCATAGGGCCTTCTATCAGGAGATATACAAGAAAAGCATCATTAGAAATGTGACATTTCATGTGATTGAAATGACTATTTTACAAAAAAATAAATAAAATTTCATGAAACTTTAATATTTATGTTGTAGAGGGGGGATTAAAAAAGAACTTATAGGCTTGTATTGCAGTTATAACAAGACATTGGTCTAAAATGTAAAGAATAAAAAAACCGAGCGATTAAGCTCGGTTTTCTTGAATCTGTAACTGATTAGATATCAGAAAGGTCGATACCTAAACGTGCAGCAACTTCTTCATAAGCTTCAACCACACCGCCTAAACCTTGACGGAAACGGTCTTTGTCGAGTTTTTTCTTGGTTTCTTTGTCCCATAGACGACAACCGTCTGGAGAGAACTCATCACCTAAAACAATACGGTCGTGGAATACACCAAACTCAAGTTTGAAGTCCACAAGTAGCATGCCACCTTGGTCAAATAAGTTTTTAAGCACTTCGTTCACTTGGTAAGTGAGGACTTTCATTTGCTCAAGTTGCTCAGCAGTTGCCCAACCTAAAGCAATCGCTTGAGACTCATTGACCATTGGGTCACCAAGTGCATCGTCTTTGAAGAATAATTCGAAAGTCGGCGGTGTTAATTCCTTGCCTTCTTCTACACCTAAGCGACGGCATAAAGAACCTGCTGCATAATTACGAATTACACATTCAACAGGGATCATGCTGAGTTTTTTCACTAGAACTTCTGTTGGAGAAAGAAGTTTTTCAAAGTGAGTCTCAATGCCAGCCGCAGCCAATTTATCCATGATAAAGGCGTTAAAACGGTTGTTCACCTTACCTTTACGATCTAGTTGTTCGATCTTTTCACCATTGAATGCCGAAGCATCATCACGAAAGACTAAAATCAGGTGGTCTGCACTGTCTGTTTCATAGACAGATTTCGCTTTACCAGTATAGAGCAAGGTTTGTTTTAACATGAGGGAACCTTTTTCAAAAAAAAATGCCTAGTACGACTAGGCTGGCCAATTTTGGTAAATCTGGGTTAACAATTCTGTGGCTTTTTCAGGCGCTGCAAAACTGTTATCGGCATTGAACACAGCGAGGTTGTTGCTGCTACCGACCGCGGTCAGTCTTAACACATAGACCTGTTGATCGATTTTAATGGTTGCTTCATAACCATTTTTGCTTTGACCAACGATTTGATGGTTGAGGCTGCTGAGGGTGGCAAGCGTATATTGCCAAATTGTAGCAGAATTTCCCTCAATTTTGAGCAGTGGATTCTTATTTCCGTCAATAATCAATTGAGGGCGACTCACAGCTGTATCAACTGTTTCCGTTGATTCTGCATTCGACATGACTTGAGCAGCTTGAGGGCGCGGCATTGCAAAACGGTTTCCGCGCTTGTTTTCAAGTACAGGTGCGTGTTCAAGAGCGAGTGCTTCAACCGTTGGAGCTGGATACAACGGCGTTGCAGGTCGAACCATAGAGCCTTCAGGGTACTTAAGAGGTTCTAAGGTTGCTGTTTCTTTATAGTCCAAACTACCGTTATTGACTGCAAGGGAACTACAACCCGCTAAACTGACGACTGAAAGTGCGAGAGTAAGACCTAAACGTAATTGCATATTGATGTGCTCTTTATTTAATGACACCCGCCGTTGTGAGTGCTTCACGGAGCGGTGTGCGATATTGTTCTGCAAGTGGTGTTAATGGTAAACGAATACCCGTTTCGATTAACTTCATTTCATGAAGTGCCCATTTCACAGGAATTGGGTTCGATTCGCAAAATAGAATTTCGTGTAAATTTGCAACTTGGGTATTTAGGTTTTCAGCTTGTTCAGCTTCGCCTGCCAGTGCTGCCGCACAAACATTGCTCATTTCTTTGGGTGCAACGTTTGCAGTCACAGAAATATTGCCTTTTGCTCCCGACAGAATCAGTTGATAAGCCGTTGCATCATCGCCTGAATAGACGGTCATCGCTTTGCCAGCAAGGCCTTCGAGCAGTGCTTGACCACGAGGGACATCACCTGTGGCATCTTTGATGCCCACAATTTGAGGAATATCGGCCAAACGAATAACTGTTTCATTCGCCATATCGACACCCGTACGACCAGGTACGTTATACAGAATTTGAGGAAGATCAACAGCTTCAGCAATAGCTTTATAGTGCTGATATAGGCCTTCTTGGGTCGGTTTATTATAATAAGGGGTAACCAGAAGAGCAGCATCTGCACCGAGTTCTTTGGCTTCTTTAGTCAACTCGATGGCTTCACGCGTTGAATTCGCGCCAGTACCCGCAATAATAGGGATGCGTTTGTTCGCGACACGAATGATTTCTTTAATCACTTGTGTATGCTCTTTCATGCTTAGAGTAGACGCTTCACCCGTTGTACCGACAGCAACAATGCTATTTGTGCCTTGTGCGATGTGCCACTCAACGAGCTTCTCTAGACCCTTCCAATCTACGCTGCCATCTTCAAACATAGGGGTGACGATTGCGACAATTGAGCCTTGGATGGTCTGTGCTTGCTGAGTCATTTTAAAAAAATATCCTATTTGTCCATCCAGTTAGGCCAGAAAAACATAAGATTGGATGGGTGCGTATTTTAATTTATAGCATTTTCAAAGCGCTGATGCATTGAATAATGCTTATGCAAATTATGAACGAACACAACATGAAGAACAATATGCTTTAGTCAAAGTGTATAAAAACTTTATCTTTCGCTACAAAAATACAGCTTGTTCAAATGGTAGACAAAGAAAAGCATCTTATTTTGCGTCTGAAAAGGGCGTTTTGCATAACCTATGGCCATGGATTGAAGCATTTAATGAAAGAGATTCTTCATCTCAATCGAGGCTTAGAAGTCAATTAAACTGAATATCTGGATATAAAGTTCAGGATTGAAGCACTTTTAACGCTTACACAATTTCTCTAAACAGCGATGACATGTCCTTTTAACGTTATAGATCAATGTCCAGTATTTTGTTCTATCTTCTATCTTCTATCTTCTATCTTCGCTTCAATTTGCCACAATACCCATTGCACTCATGGCTGCGGTCATTTAATTTTGACCCGCAAGGATGAATACTATTTTATAAATTAAGCTAAGCTTGGCCTTCGAGCGCAGAACAAAAAGGACAGAGAAGAATGCAGAAGAATATGGCATTGATTGTGGTGGATGTACAAAATGGTTTTACGCCTGGTGGAAATTTAGCGGTAGCAGGATCAGATCAAATTATTCCTAAAATTAATCAGTTGGGCGATTATTTTGACACTATTGTACTCACTCAAGATTGGCATCCTGAAAATCACGTTTCTTTTGCAGACAATCACCCCGATCAACAGGCTTTTCAAACGATTGAATTGGACTACGGCACACAAGTGCTCTGGCCACGTCACTGTGTACAAGGCACACAGGATGCGGAATTGCATCCCGATCTCGATCTTGCCAAAGCGCAGTTGATCATTCGTAAAGGATGTCATGCGCACATTGATAGTTATTCTGCTTTTTTAGAAGCCGATCATAAGACCCAGACGGGACTCGCAGGCTATTTAAGAGAGCGTGGTATTGATACCGTGTTTATTGTTGGGATTGCAACAGACTTTTGTGTGGCATGGACGGCAATAGATGCCTGTAAACTCGGTTTTCAAACTTATGTGATTTCCGATGCTACCAAAGGTATTGATTTACATGGTTCTTTACAACATGCATGGCAAGAGATGCTGGCCTATGGTGTGAAACGTCTGTATTGCAAAGATATTGTGCAACAATATGCCGTGAACTGATGCGCTGAACCAATCGGCTCACCTCAATTACCAATATCGATATTATAAAAACATGCAGTAGGGAAAGGTCATGGGCACTTTTTTAAAATTTACCGCTTGGATTCAAAAAACCTTTGCTCTGTGGGTCGTGTTATTTGCAGGCATTGCGCTCCTGAGCCCTGAAACTTTTGTTTGGATGAAAGCTTACATCACGTGGATGTTAGGGCTGATTATGTTTGGTATGGGCATGACCATGACACTGGAAGATTTTAAAGGTGTGATGCAAAGTCCTAAAGCGGTTGCAATTGGGGTAGCGGCTCAGTTTGTGGTGATGCCAAGCGTGGCTTATCTGTTGTGTTTATTATTTCGCTTGCCGACTGAAATTGCGATCGGGGTGATTTTGGTGGGGTGCTGTCCGGGTGGCACTGCATCCAATGTGATTACTTATATGGCGAAAGGCAATACGGCTTTGTCTGTCGCATTTACTACGGTATCGACCTTATTGGCACCTGTGTTGACTCCTGCGATTTTCTATCTGCTGGCCAGCCAATGGATTGAAATTAATGCATGGTCGATGCTGAGTTCAATTTTGCAAGTGGTTCTGTTCCCGATTATTTTAGGGCTGGTGGTACGTGCCGTGCTGAAACACAAAGTCGAAAGTTATATTTCGGTGATGCCCTTAATTTCAGTGGTCGCAATTGTGCTGATTGTGGCAGCGATTATTGGCGGCTCAAAAGCACAAATTTTAGAATCAGGCTTATTGATTTTAGCTGTGGTGGCGTTACATAACGCGATTGGTTATTTACTTGGCTTTGCAGCAGCACGAATGTTTCACTTGCCACATGCCGACTGTAAAGCGGTCTCGATTGAGGTCGGTATGCAAAACTCAGGACTAGGCGTGGCTTTGGCTGCTGTGCATTTTGCCGCTTCGCCAATTACGGCGGTACCCAGTGCAATCTTTAGTTTGTGGCATAACATTTCAGGGCCAATTTTAGCCAGCTATTGGGCCGCGAAAGCAGACGCTACAGCCAAGGAAAAAAGTGAAAAGGAACATATGTCGGTTTGAATACTGTACGCTGTTGCAGCTTTAAGCATAAAGTCAGGATGAATTTTCTATTTGGTATGAGGTTGTAACTAAACTGTCATAAAGACTACCTAACATCCCTGCCAAACACTTCATAACAGACTGTTGCAAACAGCATTGAGAGGGTATGGATAATTTTCAGCATTCATCGGCGACGTATTTTAACCGAGAGCTATCGTTATTTGAGTTTCATCAGCGGGTTTTAGCACAAGCATTAGATCCGAGTTTGCCTGTGCTGGAGCGCTTAACTTTTTTAATTATTTTTTCACGTAATTTAGATGAGTTTTTTGAAATTCGTATTGCGGGCTTAATGAAACAACGCGATATGAATGTGATAGCACGAACCCCTGATGCTGTTCCCACTGAAGTGATATTAGAAGACCTGTCCCAATCCATTCATCGTGCCGTCAAAAAACAGTTTGAAGTTTTAAATCATTCGATTTTGCCTGAGTTACAAGCGCAGGGCATTCAGTTCATCCAGTTCCAAGACATTTTAGAAAAACATAAAGCGTGGATTGCAGAATATTTCGCCAAAGAAATCCAACCGGTTTTGACCCCCATCAGCTTAGATCCGTCACATCCTTTTCCTCGCCTCGTGAATAAAAGCCTGAATTTCATTGTGAGTTTACAAGGTAAAGATGCTTTTGGACGGAGCATTGAGATGGCGATTGTCCCAGCGCCACGCTCATTACCGCGTTTAATTCAGATGCCGAAAAACGTGGCAGGCAATATCGACACACAGATTTTTTTAACCGCAATGATTCAGCAGCACATCAGCGATCTGTTTCCGGGGATGAAAGCCACGGGCTGTTATGCTTTTCGTGTGACGCGTAATGCAGATCTGATATTATCGGAAGATGTTGATGATTTGGCGGTGGCACTGAAAGATGAGTTGTCGTCACGCCGTTTTGGTCGCGCGGTGCGTTTAGAAATCGAAGATGACTGCCCCGAAGCGGTGATTGATTATTTGCTTAAGGAGTTTGATTTAACCGAGCAGGAGCTTTATCGCATTGATGGGCCGATCAATCTTTCACGCCTCAGCACCAGTTGTGACCGACCTGAATTGAAGCATCCAGTGTTTATTCCAGTCATTCCCAAAGTTTTGCGTAAACAAAAAAGTACCTTTGATACCTTAAAAGCACAGGATGTGTTGTTGCATCATCCTTTTGATTCTTTTCAGCCTGTGATTGGTTTATTAAAAGAAGCAGCGAAAGATCCAAATGTGCTGGCGATTAAACAAACGCTCTACCGCAGTGGACCTGACTCTGAAATTGTACAGGTCTTGGCAGAAGCAGCACGAAATGGCAAGGAAGTCACGGCAGTGATTGAGTTAAGGGCGCGTTTTGATGAAGAGTCGAACATTACCGTGGCGAATATTTTGCAAGAAGCGGGTGCTGTGGTGGTGTATGGCATTGTCGGTTATAAAACCCATGCCAAAATGATTTTGATCGTACGCCGTGAAAATGCTCAGTTGATCCGTTATGCCCATCTGGGCACAGGCAATTATCATGCGGGCAATGCCCGTATGTATACTGATTATGGCCTGATGACTACACAGCCTGATATTTGTGAAGATGTACACCGTATGTTCCAAGAACTGACGGGGATGGGCAAAATGGCCAAATTGAAGGCGTTGTTACATGCACCTTTTACGTTGCACAGTGAACTGTTAAAACTGATTGAGCAAGAAATTCAGTTTGCGCAAGTCGGTCAAAAGGCGCGTATCATCATTAAAGTCAATGCCTTGACAGAGCCTCAGTTAATTGCTGCACTGTATCGTGCATCACAAGCAGGGGTACAGGTTGATCTGATTATCCGTTCGATCTGCTGTTTGATTCCACAGGTCCAAGGCATGTCTGAGAATATCCGGGTGCGTTCGATTGTGGGCCGTTTTCTGGAACATACCCGCGTGTATTGTTTTGAGCATGGCGGTGAGAAAAAGCTGTACTGTGCCAGCGCAGACTGGATGGGGCGTAATTTATTTTCGCGCGTGGAAACAGGCTTTCCTATATTGGATCGTGCTTTGAAAAAGCAGATTTATAAAGATGGATTAATCAGTTACTTAAATGATTGTTTGAATGCTTGGGAGCTACAAGCCGATGGTCATTGGCTTAAAGTGGCCTGTACCGATCCAGAGCAAAGGTATAGTGCACAGCAACATTTGGTTGCACAGAAGCAACTTAAAATTTAACAGTTACCATAAAAAAGCCTGACATGCGTCAGGCTTTTTTATGGTTAGATCTAATTAAGAGGCTTTAGATTGTTTTGCTTTTAAAATTTCCGTTCTTAAGCTTTGTGCCAACTCTGCAGACTCCGCACCCATGCCATTGACCATAAAGGCATGACGGGTCAAGACATTGGTTGGATTAGGTAAATTCACCAGTTGGTAACTTTCAGAAATGTCTTTCAATAATTCGTTACTTAAATGTATGGCACTTTCTTTGGCCGACAATTGTTGGACCAAACGCTCAGCAGCTTGATTTGCAGACAGTTGCATTGCATCGACTGCGGTTGAAATGCCACAACGCGTTTGCAAAACAAAGCGCTTTTCTTCGCGGTAACGTTTATACAAAACCTCAGATAGCAGTTGGAACACACTGCTGATCATCATTAAACATGGCACTGCATTAGGTGTGTCTGTCGACATGCTGAGGGTGGCACCATGTTCATTAAAGGATTGAACTGTAGTGATGTCTGAGCTGTTGAGTTTGTAGTGTTTTAAACAAAGTTCTGTACTTTTATTGAGGAAAATCTGACACAAATTAAAGTATGGAATAGACACGGTTGTATTGACCGAGTCCATCAACTGTTTCGGGTCATAAAATTGAATATTGAGCGCAACCGAATGATTATCCACGATCACGGGTTTCTGTTCTTTAGGCTTCGCACTGGTTTTGATTTGTTGTTGTGCTTGGGCAATCGCGACCGCCGTATGGTGTTTTTCTTGTTCAAGGGTTTGGGTTAAAACTTGAATTTCATGTTTTAAGCGGGATTCGTTATTGATCCGTGCCAAATATTCGGTACGACTTGGGCGCGCAATGGCGCGATAAGCCAGCCACAGTAAACCATGAATCGCTAAGGACAATAAAATCGCTAACCACTGAGTACGTAAAATCTCACCCATACTTGGTTTAATGAGCGTGATTTCAATGCTACCCACTTTCTTTTCATTTTGCAGCGCATCACGGACAAACACTTCGCCATCACGTGTTCGAACTTGGCCACCTGTCGCCAAGACTTGATTGTTGGCATCCAAAATACGAATGGAAGCTACGCTTGGGTTGGTCGCATAGCGATCCACCAAAAGCGCAAGGGAAACCGTGTTGGCAGGCTCCAGCTCTGCAAGACTGTCTGTGACCAATTGAGAGGTCATCAGTTGGCCTTGGTTGGCACGGTTTTCATTCAGTTGATGAGTCGTTGCCAATACCAATAAAAAGGTATGTAAAGCAAAACTTACAATTAATAGGCTAGCAAATAGCCCTTGTCTAGGCGCATTCAACGTAAACTTCCAAAGAAAATATATTCAATTTCGATTATGATTCTAACAATAGTCGTAGCTCAGACCCGAGTCAATTCATGCGAGAAATCATTCTTATTTCATTTTTAGGACCAGACCAACCTAATCAGTTCACTCGATTAATGCAGGTTTTGTCCACTCATTCATTACAAATTTTAGATGTCGGACAAGCAGTTATTCATAACCAATTGACCTTAGGTATTGTTATTTCTTCAGACGACCAAACCGCAACGGCTTTGGCAATGAAGGAAATTCTAATTTTAGCACATGATATTGGTTTAACTGTACGTTTTAAACCAATCACTACAACTGAATATGACCAGTGGGTGAGCGAAGGTGGACGAACGCGTTATATCGTCACGGCTTTGGCGCCAGAGCTTGAGGCGTCTCACTTACAAGCAGTTACAAATATTGTGTCTAACCAAGGTTTCAACATCGAAACTGTGACCCGTTTGTCAGGTCGTCCCGTCTTAAATGACGAAGTCGATGGGCCGAAACGCGCCTGTGTTCAATTCGGTTTAAGTGGTCAAATGCTGGATGCCTCAGCCATGCGTGCAGCCTGTTTACGTTTGTCACATGAACTGAATGTCGATGTGGCGGTACAAGAAGACAATGCCTACCGTCGTAACCGCCGGTTGGTGTGTTTTGACATGGACTCGACCTTAATCGAGCAAGAAGTGATTGATGAACTGGCGATTGAAGCGGGTGTCGGCGCACAAGTCGCTGAAATCACAGAACGTGCAATGCAGGGTGAGCTGGATTTCCAACAAAGCTTCCGTGCACGTGTCGCACTGCTCAAAGGGATGGATGCCTCTGTCCTACCTAAAATTGCAGAACGTCTGACCGTTACAGAAGGTGCTGAACGCTTAATTTCGACTTTAAAAGCATTAGGTTACCGCACGGCTATCTTATCGGGTGGTTTTCAGTACTTTGCAGAGTATCTACAAGCCAAACTTGGTATTGATGAAGTCCATGCCAATGTCTTAGACGTTGAAAATGGGTTGGTGACGGGCGAAGTTAAAGGTCACATTGTCGATGGTGCGCGTAAGGCATTATTATTACGTGAGTTAGCCGATAAGATGGGCATTTCTCTTGAGCAGGCGATTGCAGTGGGCGATGGTGCAAATGATTTACCGATGCTGTCGATTGCTGGCTTAGGTGTCGCTTTCCGTGCGAAACCGCTGGTGAGACAAAACGCCAATCAAGCCATTTCAAGTGTCGGCTTAGATGGGGTGTTGTATTTATTGGGTGTGCACGATAAAGATTTAAATCGTGCTTAAAGCTTGTCCCTGTTATAAAAAACGCAGCCTTTGAGCTGCGTTTTTTTGTTGCAAATTTAAGCGAAAAACGATGAGCGGTCAGTGAAAAATGTCGATAAAAACAACGATCAACAGAATTGGAAAAAATATTTTTAAGCGCTGAAAATACGGGTTTTATTTTGTAATGACACGCCAAGACTGAGCGCGTCTTTGTTTTGGAAAAGTTCAAATCTAAAAAAATGTAATGACAATATAATATGGCGACAAGGTATGTCGCATTCTAAAAATACAAGCCTTTTTTTCTTTTCAAAACTGCTCATAATGCATGCATAGAGTTTGAAAGCTACATAATCCATTAATTTTAAACGGTATCGGGGATGAGTTCAGCACAGTGTATCAGTCGCCTGAATTTATCTTAGACGGAGGTTTTTATGGTAACAGCGAATTTAGCAACCATCGTTGGCTTAAGTTTAGTCGCCGCTGCGTTAATTGCTGTTTTCTTTTCGCCTTATCGTCGCTGGTTGAGTTTTATGGTGGCGGGTATGGTGTTTTGGGGAATCTTGGAAGTCATTCGCCTAGGTGTGCAAGCAGTGTTTGAAATGCCGATCACTTATAGCTACTTAACTGCTTTAACTTCAGCGATGCTTATTGTGACGATGTTGCTTCTACGTGAAGACCGTCGCGCAGAACGTGCACTGGCGCAGCGCCGTTGTATTGAACATACACCTGTATATGAAGATGACCAACAGCAGTGTTCTAGCCGCTAAGTCATAACCTCATACCGTAAAAGAAGATGCCTAGAGCATCTTTTTTACGTTCTTACATGATTGTTATACAAAGCCTAGCGGTAAAAATGGCAACTTGTGGTAGCATTGAAAACAGTCAATTTATCAACAATTACAATAGGCTTTCATGTCATGAAACTATCTTCAATTCCTGTGGTTAAACTTCCATTGGTTGATGTCAGCACGGATCCGCTGGATTTAATGGTTACTGGTTTGGCACTTCGTATGAAACAGCTGGCGCGTACCAGTCCAAAATTTATTGAATTAGTTCATGAACGTCAGTTCCGTATTCAAATTGGTACGGATCTGGGTATGGCACGCCAAATTATTGTGAACAATGGTCAGATTGATACCGTTTCAGGTGATGTTGAAAAAGCCGATTTTATTTTACAGTTTGCGGACAGTGAGCAGGGTGTGAAAACTTTAATCAAAGGTGACCCAACCGCATTTATGACGGGCATGCAAAACGGCAGCATTAAAATGGAAGGTGATTTTGGTCTCTTAGTTTGGTTTAACCAAGTTGCAAAATTGGTTCCACCCAAGCTACCAAAGCCTGTGAAAGCAAAAATTAAAGCCGCTCGCGCATTTTTGAAAGAAAAAACAGGTAAGTAAAAAGATTTTTTAAACGTCTCGATTCCGTCTCCTTTATAAAAGGCAGATTGAGAGTGATGAAATCGAAAAGCCCTCTATCGAGGGCTTTTTTATGCATGGTGTTTTATTCGACTTCTAAATTGAAAGTCACGGGTCCATTATTGACCAAATGTACTTTCATGTCGGCAGCAAAAATACCTGTTTGCACATGCTCAAACTGGGTCTTGGCATAGTCAACCAGTTGTTCGTATAAGGCCTCGGCATCATCCGGTGGCATGGCCGGTCCAAAGTCAGGACGTAAGCCTTTTTGGGTTTGCGCCATCAAGGTGAACTGAGAAACCAGAAGAATTCCACCACCAGCTTGACTGACATTCCAGCCCATTTTGCCTTGTTCGTCGTTAAAAAAACGATACTTTAAAATTTTATCGATCAGTTTTTTGCCTTTATCTAAAGTGTCTTCTTTCCCAAGACCTAAGAAAACCAAGATACCGTGTTGAATTTCGCCTGTGGTTTCACCATCGACCACCACTTTGGCTTCGAGAACGCGTTGTAATAAGGCCCGCATGACTGATTCTATCTACCTTTTGATTGTGCAGACTGAAATTGTAGCAATTCTAGGGCAGCACAGGAGAAACATCGATTGAAAAAACAAGGCCGTTGCGTTGATATCCATAGCAATGTTTAAGTAAAAGAACATAGGCCAAGAGCGATGACAATAAAGACATCAACACTTGAATTCTGAATAGAGAGAAACAAGAGATGTACTGAGTAATTGGTCGAATAGCAAGACCGAATTACCAAAACATGGCTATGCAGCTTAAAAAAATGTGCTTTAATGCAATAAGTTGCTAAAAACCGAAAATGATATGTCTGCCATCATCCAATCCTTATTAGATACTGATCTGTACAAATTTACGATGCTACAGGTGGTTCTGCATAAGTTTCCCCAAGCGCATAGTGTGTACCAGTTCCGTTGTCGCAATTTGGATGACACGGTCTATCCTTTGGTCGACATTCTCGATGATTTAAATCACCAATTAGATTTGCTCTGCCAATTACGTTTTCAAGACGATGAGCTGCAATACCTGCGTGGTTTGCGCTTTATCAAAAGTGATTTTGTCGATTATTTAGAGTTGTTTCAGCTCAAACGCCGTTTTATTGTGGCCAGTATCGATCACCAAGGCCGTTTAGACATTCGCATTGAAGGGCCGATGGTTCAAGCTATGATGTTTGAAATCTTTGTGCTTGCCATCGTCAATGAGCTGTATTTCCGCCGTATTCGAACTGATGAGGTGATGGCTGAAGGTGAACGTCGCTTACAGGCCAAAGTGGCTTTATTAAAACACTATGAAACATCGCAGACCCCAAATGATCCCCCATTTTTAGTCTCTGATTTTGGTACGCGGCGCCGCTATAGTTTGGCGTGGCAAAAACATGTGATTGAAGTGTTTAATCAAGCTGCACCGCATATTTTCCGTGGCACCAGTAATGTCTTAATTGCGAAGCAATTGGGCCTAACCCCGATTGGCACCATGGCACATGAATTCCTACAAGCATTCCAAGCGTTGGATGTACGTTTACGTAATTTCCAAAAATCAGCACTGGAAACCTGGGTACAAGAGTACCGTGGTGATTTAGGTATTGCTTTGACGGATGTGGTGGGGATGGACGCATTCCTGCGAGATTTTGATTTGTATTTTGCCAAGCTGTTCGATGGTTTGCGTCATGACAGTGGCGACCCGTATGAGTGGGGCGATAAAGCCTATGCTCACTATAAAAAGCTGAAAATTGACAGTAAAACCAAAATGCTGACCTTTAGTGATGGACTGAATTTAGAGAAAGCGTGGGATCTGCACAATTATTTCAAAGACCGTTTCCAAGTCAGCTTCGGGATTGGCACCAATTTGACCAATGATATGGGACAAACTCCTTTAAATATTGTGCTTAAACTGGTCGAGTGTAATGGCCAGTCGGTTGCGAAAATCTCAGACAGTCCGGGCAAAACCATGACCGATAACGACACCTTTTTGGCATATTTACGTCAGGTTTTTGAGATTGCTGAAGCAGAAACCAATTAATTCAGAATATATACAATGCCAGAATCCGTTCTGGCATTGCGCATTAAAAAACTGGTGAATAGTGATATCTCTAATTCTGCTAAAAGAATGCAAAAAATCAGAATAATTGTAAAAATGAGTTGTGCTAAGATCAAAGCATGATCTGAAAATATACGAAATAATATGACACATTCTGCCTTTGATTTTGGCTTGTTGATAGACGCAGAGCAGTTGGTTCCGCATTTAGGGAATGACAAATTACGCATCGTCGATTTAAGTCGAGCTTCAGTCTATGACCAATTGCATATTCCACATGCTTTACATTTAAAGCCAAAATTTTTGGTGCGCCAAGATGAACAAGCCACCGGCCTACTTCCTGATGTAGAAGGTTTACAAGAGCTGATTCGTTATTTGAATATTTCACCTGAGCATCATGTGGTGGTTTACGATGATGAAGGTGGCGCATGGGCAGGGCGTTTGATTTGGAATTTACACTGCTTAGGTTTTGAAAATACCAGCTTGCTGAATGGTGGAATTCATGCATGGCTTGCAGCAGGACTTCCAACCACTTCCGAAGTGGAGCAGTTTGAACCTGTCAGTGCTTTAGTACAGGTCGATCAAGCCAAAATACAGCAGTATCGAATTGAATATGCTGAGTTATTAGAGAAAGTTCAAAGCGGCCAAGTCCAACTCTGGGACTGCCGCACAGAAGACGAATATACCGGCCTGCGCCTTGCAGCGCGACGCGGCGGTCACATTCCAAATGCACTACATTTTGAATGGAGTACTGCCCTTAACCGTGAAAATCATTTAAGATTGCACCCTTTAGAACGCACGCAGCAACGCTTAGAACAATTGGGTTTTAACTTAAATGAACCTGTGGTGGTGTACTGTCAGTCACATCACCGTTCAGGACTGGCTTATATTTTAGGTCGTTTATTGGGTTGGAATATTCAGGCGTATGACGGTGCGTGGAGTGAATGGGGCAACCGCCTCGACAGTCCTATCATTACCGGAGAGATGCCGTCTTGAGCCTCACATCACGCTTAAAAAAACAAATTTTCATTCAAGCTCAACGTGTTGTACCCCAACATCAGTTATCACGTGTCGTGGGCAGAGTCGCAGCCAGCGAAAATCCGATTGTGAAAAATGCGGTCATCACCGCGTTTAAAGCGCAGTACGGCATTGATATGTCGATTGCTGAGCAGAGCAATGCACTGAAGTTTAAGTCCTTTAATGAATTCTTTACCCGTGCATTAAAAGAGGGTGTACGTGATATTGATACCGATGTGACCAGTATTGTATCGCCTGCGGATGGTGCGATTTCACAGTTGGGTCCAATTGTGGAAGGGGATATTTTCCAAGCCAAAGGACAAAAATTCACCGTTGATAATTTAATTGCAGATCCGCAGTTGGCTGAACCGTTTAAAAATGGTCAGTTTGCAACAGTGTATTTATCGCCTAAAGATTATCACCGTGTGCATATGCCATTTGCAGGCACATTGACGGAAACCTTATATGTGCCGGGTGAATTGTTCTCGGTCAATCAAACCACTGCTGAAAATATTCCAGGCCTGTTTGCCCGCAATGAACGGATGGTCTGTTTATTTGATACGGAAATCGGCCGTATGGCCGTGGTCCTCGTTGGCGCCATGATTGTGGCGGGGATTGAAACTGTTGCAACAGGAAAAGTGAAGCCAACTGGTCGTTTAGAGCTAAATCAGCATAATTTATTCTTGGACAAAGGTGCCGAACTGGGGCGCTTTTACTTAGGCTCAACAGCTGTGGTACTGTTTGAAAAAGACAAAATGACGTGGGATGCCGCCTTTAAAGCCAACTCGACTGTGGTCATGGGTGAAGCGATGGGACATACAGTTTAATCGTTTCAGCTCTCGGTCACCGTCCTTGTTAAACGGACAGTGAGAGACAAAAAAGCACCGATATCGGTGCTTTTTTTATGTTTCTGAAGAAAGGTTTATTCAGGATTATAGGTGCGTTCTTTGGGAAAAATCACTTTAAAAATAGAGCCCTGATTTTCTTTGGATTCAATTTCTAAATGTGCTTGGTGTTGCATTAACACGTGTTTCACAATTGCGAGTCCTAAGCCTGTGCCACCCGTTTGTCGACTGCGCGCGCTGTCAACACGGTAGAAGCGTTCGGTTAAACGGGGTAGGTGCTTAGGATCAATGCCGATACCAGTATCTTCCACAGTAAAATAAGCCTGTTCACCATTGTCATGCCAACCCATGGTCACCGTTCCGCCTTTCGGCGTGTATTTGATGGCATTGGTAATCAGATTACTAAAAGCGCTGGCTAACTCCATATCTGAACCGATTAAGTCGCAGTGACTGTCGATATCGAGATTGAGCGTATGTCCATAATCAATATTATAGGCATGCGCATCGTCATAAAGTTGGTTCATTAAGCTAGGCATATCAATGATTTGATTTTTAGCAATTTGCTTGTCATTTTCTAGGCGTGACAGTAATAGCAAATCATTCACCAAGGCATTCATGCGTTTGGCCTGTGCTTGCATTTGGTCAAAGGCCCGCTTCCAACGTGGGTTGAGGTCTTCTTGGTCTGTAAAGGTCTCAATATAACCACTGAGTACCGTCAGCGGTGTGCGTAGTTCATGTGAAATATTATCGACAAAGTCTTTACGCATTTGTTCGAGATTGTGCATGCGGGTCACGTCATAGGCGACCAGTAAGCGACTTTCTCCACCAAATCGAGTCATTTTGACTTGAACATAATGTTCATCAAAACTGGATGACTTCATTTTTAAGCCATCTGGTGCAGCATCAATATTATTGTAATAATCCACAAAACTCGGTTGGCGTAATAAAGTCAAAATATTACGGCCACGGTCATTTTGTTCGATGCCTAATAACCGTTCTGCGGCAGGGTTCCACCATTCAATTTGTTGCATGTCATCGATCAGCACCACGGCTTCTTGCAAAGCGACCAATGATGACTGCGCCCGATCAATCAACCCAACCATTTCCGCTTGTACAATCCGTTCTTGGCGCTGTGCCCGATAGACATTGAACAATAATGCTCCCCAAATGCCCCCAAGGTTAGGTGGAACTTCGTAGGGACGATTGGAAATCCAGTCATTGACCAAATACAAAGAGCGCATTTGCAGAATAAAAAAAACGGCAAAGGCAAAGGAGATACACGTCCAAAAATAACCGACGCCAAAGCCAATCAAGCTTGCAATCAGCAAGAAAAAGGCAAGGAGACGTAAGTCCTGTTTGGCAAAGCCCCATAAACTGCTGTATCGCGTTTTTTTATGCTCGCGTGCGAGTTCAGGGACCGGGTAGGGTTCATACATAAAACAAAATTAACCTAGGGCGATATCCGCACGTGTAGAGAATCGATAGCCTGTACCCCGAACTGTTTGCACAAAGCGATCTGCAGCATAAGGCTCAAGCACTTTACGTAAGCGGCGAATATGCACGTCGATGGTACGGTCTTCAATATACACGTTTCCGCCCCAGACTTGGTCAAGAAGTTGTGCACGGGTGTAGGCACGCTCAGGATGAGTCATGAAGAAGGCCAATAAACGATACTCGGTTGGCCCCATGTCGAGGAAATTATTGCCAAAGCTGACCCGTTGGCTGACAGGGTCTAAGATTAAGCCATTGGCATCAATCGATTTTTCACCACTGAGCGCGTTAGCGCGGCGTAAAACGGCTTTAATCCGTGAAACCAATTCGCGGGTCGAAAACGGTTTGGTCATGTAGTCATCTGCACCAGCGTCCAGACCTTGTACTTTATGGTCTTCTTCACCACGTGCCGTGAGCATAATCACTGGAATTTCAGAGAGATTTTCATCGCGCTTGAGACGGCGACATAAGTCTACGCCACTGACGCCACCAGGCATCATCCAGTCGAGCAAGATCAAAGCAGGGCGCTGATCCACAATCATTTGGTGGGCTTGTTTTGCATCTTCGGCTTGTAAGCATTGAAAGCCTGCCATATCCAACGAGGTGTGAATCATTTCTCGAATGGGAAGTTCATCATCGACGATTAAAATGTAGTCATCTTTCACAACGCAATATCCTATTGTAGGTAACGGCAGGCCGTTTTAATTTTATGACAGGCTTATTACAAAGATTAATTATGACAGTATCATTGCAAAAAACAGACGATTGATGAAATTTGCAAAAAAATGTGACAAAAAATCGTCATATTGGAATTTAAAATTAATGGAAGTTTAATCTAAATTTCATTCGAAAATGCCGATCTCATCCAAGTGAAAAGTCTTAGACATCCAATTTTTCCCGTGTATTCGGGTCTGAAAAGGTTTCTAGGAGTGAAATAAACACAATACGGCTGGAGGTTAAAACTTCTTCAAAGGATTGTTTAAACCCACTGACCACCCAACGGATCGCAATTTGCGTAACATAGCCATTGAGGCCTGTGGCGACCAGCGAAATTTCTCGTTCGGAACGATTAATTTGCGGCATCATCAGCATGACAAAGGCCTGAATCATTCGGTCAAAACGGGTCATGGTTTCATGAATGGTGGCTTGGTTATGTAATTCTTGGACCAACATTGCATCGATATAAATAATACGCGCCATGCGGGGATTATCTTTTAAGGTGGTGAGCAGGGCACGCAGTCCAGCATCAATCATTTTGTGTGGATCTGAAGAAGCTTGCATGATGGCTTGCATGACATTGTGCTGTAACTCATCGATCAGCTTTAAAAAAATGGTTTGAAATAGTTGCTCACTTTTTTTAAACGACTCATAAAAATAACGTTCAGTAAGTTTGGCTTCATTACAAATATCTTTCACCGTCACGGCAAAAAAGCCGTGAGTGCCGTAGGCTTCAATTCCAGCTTCAATGAGTTTTTCACGACGCATCTGTTTACGTTCAGAAAGCGATAAGCCCTTGAATTGTCTTTCTTTGGTTTTATTGTTATCGCTGTTTTGTTGTACTGGTTCAGATGCCGTCATCAGATTTCATCGCCCTATTTGAAAGCCAAGGTTTTGCATAGTTTAGCAATAAACCACGACTCTACCTATGCGTAGGCTTTAATCTCTATGTGGTTTTCATGGACTTGACACTTTTGGCTATTAAATTTATGACAATTGATATTGTCAATTATAAAAAAAGCATCTACAGTCGATGTACAAAGATAAAGGACAACCACAATCTCATGAAGAATTTTAAAAATAAAGTTGCAGCCATTACAGGTGCAGGATCGGGTATTGGCCAACAATTGGCACTTTTATTGGCCAAGGCGGGCTGTCATGTTTCATTGAGTGATGTCAATGAGCAAGGGTTGGCGAAAACGGTTGAACTGCTACAAAGCAGCAATGTACGTGTCACCACGAAAAAATTAGATGTTTCGGACCGTTTAGCGATGCAAGCGTGGGCTGAAGAAACTGTACAAAATCATGGTTCTGTGAATATGATTTTTAATAATGCTGGTGTTGCTTTGGGTTCAACCGTAGAAGGTGCATCCTATGAAGAGTTGGAATGGATCGTGGGAATTAATTTCTGGGGCGTGGTCTATGGCACCAAAGAGTTTTTGCCTTATATTAAGAAAACAGGCGATGGACATATCATCAATATTTCCAGCTTATTTGGCCTAACCGCTCAACCGACTCAGTCTGCTTACAATGCCACTAAGTTTGCGGTGCGTGGCTTTACGGAGTCATTACGCCAAGAGTTAGATATGGAAAACTCTGGCGTGAGCGCGTTGTGCGTGCATCCGGGTGGGATTCGAACCAATATTGCCAATGCTGCCAAAGTGAATGACAGCTTGCGTAGCATCGGGATGAACCCTGAGAAATCTGCGCAGACCTTTAATAAATTATTACGCTGTCCACCCGAAGAAGCAGCGCGTCAAATTTTAGAGGCGGTACAAAAAGACAAGCGTCGTTTATTGATTGGCAACGATGCGAAAACCTTAGATTTGATTCAACGTATCTTACCGACGGGCTACCAAAAAGTGACTGCTTTTGCGACCAAATTAAGCCAAAGAAAGTCTTAATGTCGTGATGTAAAAAACCCGCCTTGGCGGGTTCTTTTATGCTTAATTTTAAAGAGTGTCATGATCAAAAACGTGTTCTATCAAATATCCGTTTAGCTTTAAATGAGCGTTTCAATGGTCTTTTTCTTCCAAACAAATTGATAATAAAGCCCTTGCATGATGCATAAGCTGACAAAGGCCAGTGCATAAGCATACCAAATCCCTTGCAGTCCCCACCATTCACTAAATAAGTAGGCACAGGGCACTTCAATCGCAATAATCGCAACGATATTGATCACCATGGGCATGGTGACTGTACCGCTGGCCCGCATAATGGAGGCAAAAATGGCACTGGCACCAAAGAATAAAATGGACCACAGCACAATGAACAACAGCTGTTGCCCTAGCTCAACTACTGCATGGTCCGTGATAAACAGTGCCATGAGGTATTTGGAGAAAAGATAAGCCAAGACCACCAAGGAGCCTGTAATGATAATGTTCATGCCAAGCGCGGTACGTGTGACTTTGGCCAACAACTCAGACTTGCCTGCGCCAATGGCTTGTGCACCAAAAATCGATGCAGCAATGGCAATCGATAGAGCAGGGAATTGAATATAATTCAGGACCTGATTGACCGCACCATAAGCTGCGGTCGCATCGGCCCCGTGGCGGTTGACTAGGCCCACAATCACAAGACCCGCGACGGAGGTGGTGATCATTTGAATGCCTGTTGGAACTCCTAAGCGGAGAATGATTTTACTCAGCTGGCGGTCAAAGCGAATATGACGTAGCAGTTGTGCATCAAGCCTGAGTGGGTGCTGTTTATAGTTCAAATAGAAATACAAAAAGGTCAGCACAGAAACAAAGCCTAAAATGGTCGCAATGGCAGGTGCAACAATCCCCAGTTTGGGAAAGCCAAAATAACCCGCAATCAGAACTGGCGTGACACAAAGCCCAATCAAGATGGTTATGCCAGAAGCAATCAGAGGTGTCGTGCTGTCTCCGACACCGCGTAAAATTGAGGTATAAATAATATATACAAACAGTAGGGGACTACCTGCCAACATCCATTGCACATAAGGTAGCGAGAGATGCATAACATCTTCATCGATACCCAAAGCCGATAAAATTGGTCGCGCAAAAACTACCCCTAAAAATGCAATAAAGCTGCCACCAATGAGAGTCATAAAAATAGTGGAGCCGACTACCGCACGGACTTTTTCAATATTCTGTGCGCCCCATGCTTGACCAACCAAGACGGTAGAACCCGCAGATAGCCCAATTACGAAGGCCATTAAGCAAAATAGGATGGGGAAGAACACTGCAACCGCTGCAATCGCCTGCACACCCATCATCTGTCCGACAAAGATGGTATTAATTGTACCCGACAGATTTTGCAGAATATTGGTGGCAATCAAAGGCATCAGGAAAATAAAAAAGGCTTTCCATAGCTTTTGCTGTTGCACCAATGGGGTGTGTACGGACATAAGTCATCCTGAGGTTATTTTTATTACATTTCTAAGGCTTACCCTAGCATAGTTCAGTGCTGAAAAGCCGATGTATTTCAGCAAGCGAAGCCTGTTCTTGTGCAAAAGCAAAGCTGAAAAAGATTTAAACGCTTTGCAAAATTTCTGCTGCCTGAGCCAAGGTTTGATCGGTCTTGGCAAAGCAAAAACGAATCATGCGCAAAGCTTCCGGCGCCTGCTGATAAAACACCGAAACAGGAATGCCAACAATGCCATGCTGCTCTGCCAAAAAGCGGCAAAATTCAACATCGTTTAAATCGGGACGAATGTGGCTGTAGTCGACATTTTGAAAGTAAGTGCCTTGCGAAGGCAGCCATTGAAAGCGTGAACCGGTTAAACCCTCAATAAAACGATCACGTTTTGTTTGATAAAAGCCCGCTAAGTTTTGAATATGCTCAGGATGTTGCTGCATATAATTGGCCAAAGCCAATTGTACTGGGGTGACTCCGCAGAAGTTGGCAAACTGATAGACCTGACGGAATAGTTGCATGAGCGCAGGTGTAGCAACGCAGTAGCCCGTTTTCCAACCGGTCACATGAAAAGTTTTGCCAAAGGACCCCACCACCACACTACGCTCACGCAGTTCAGGAAAAGACAGCGCCGAATAGTGACGTTGACCATCAAATACCAGATGTTCATAGACTTCATCGGACAGGACTAAAATATTGCTGTCGCGAATCAGTTCAATTAGGGTGAGCCAATCTTGCTTGCTCCAAATGGCACCACTTGGGTTATGTGGTGTGTTGATAATGATCAGTTTGGTTTTGGCCGTAATGGCTGATTTGACCTGCTCCCAATCGACCGAAAAATGCGGTGCTTGGAGCGCAATATGAATGGCCTTACCCCCGACCAAAGCCACACTTGGCGCATAGCTGTCATAACTGGGGTCAAAAATGATGACTTCATCATCCGCATGGACTACGGCTTGAATGGTAGCAAAAAGGCCAATGGTTGCGCCTGGAGTGATGGTAATTTCAGTCATCGGGTCGAGCTGAATCTGATCGCGTTGTGCAAATTGCTGCGCCAGTTGCTCGCGTAATAACCAGACTCCATCACCGGGAGCATACTGATTGAACCCACTTTGAGTGGCCTGTGCTAAAGCATCCAGCAGTTCAGCGGGGGCTTCGAAGTCTGGAAAACCTTGGGATAGATTTAGGGCATTTAAGCGCTGTGCCATGGCAGTCATGGTGCTGAAAATAGTGACGCCTTGTGCAGGCAGTTTAGATGAAGGCAACTGAATCATGAATGCTTAAAAGTGTCTAAATATCAGCCCAAAATAGCATATTCATCCCTTTTTACTTATGCAAATTTTGCATGTAGGGCAGGGGTAAAGTATGCATTTTTGTGGATTGCTTTTATAAGAGCAGTTCAACTGCCGCGCGAATAATCCCCAGTGCTAAGCCAATAAATGCACCGACCACCACACCATTGACTCGAATCATATGCAAGTCGCCACCGACTTCATTTTCGATCTTGTCAATCATCACACTGGAGTCCCATTCGTGAATACGTTCGCTGATAAAACGAATGACTTTTTCGCTGTATTGGTCGCTGAGATTGACCGCAATGCCGCTGAGGCGTTGATTAAGCAAGTCTCTGACGGCTTGATTGGAGATGATGTTTTCCCCGATTTGTTGAATGGATACACGGATGTTGTGAGCAATGCCAGAGTCTGGTTTTTGTAGGTCTTGTTTAATGGCATCACATAAAATGACCACTGCACCGCTAATAAAATTCAGCACTTGTGGGCTATCTAGCAGGGCATCTTTGGTTTGGTTTAAACGCTGGCTGGCTTTACTGTCTGTGTCTGCCAGTTCGAGCATGAGCGCGTGCCCTATCGCTTCAATCTTTTGACGCCACGGATGCTCAGGATCGGCCAACATCGACTCGACTCGTTGAATGAGTGAGTCGATGGTTCTTTGCTGCACATCGATGCCAATCCAACTGGCTCCTTTGGCCAGTTTCCAGACCCCGAGTTCTTTGAACAAGGTTCGGGTCAACTCACGACTTTGTTCAGGGTGTTGGGTCATCCAGTCATGCGCCAAGTCGAGTCCGCGTTGTAATACATCTTGATGGAAATCATTTTCTAGCACTGCACGCAGCATTTCACTGGCCAAATGATTGACTTGAGTGTTGCGCACCCACTGCACGCTGTTACTTTGGATAAAGCGTCCGATTTGTTCTTGGCCCACAAACTCAAAGACTTTAGGCACCGTTTGTTGAATGACTTGGGTGACTTGTAGATTGTTTTGTGGGTTGGCAAGCCATTGGCCAACCGCCAAAGACAGATCGGTACTTTGCAGGCTTTTTTCCACCACTTGTGGAGAAAGAAAATTCTCTTGTACAAAGCGGCCCATAGACTCTGCAATACGGTCTTTGTTACGGGGAATAATTTCGGTGTGATCGCGTAAAAACTTTGGAATTGGCATTTTCCCAAAGGGATTACGGAACAGCACAGTAATGGCATACCAGTCAGCCAAGCCGCCGACCACACCTGCTTCGGCGGATAACATTAAAATATGAATGATCCAAACCTTGTCTGTGGGGACAAACTTGGCAACGACCATCAGCAGCAGCCATGTCACCACTGCCGTGATTAAGGCAATGGTGGCAAAGCGTTTACTGCGTTTCAGACTCGATGGGACGGCTTGAAGTTCATTCATAGGCAGGCTCTATGCTTTATTTACTGGTCGACGCTGGACTGCTGGGTTCGGGCGGTGGGAGCACTTCACCAGTTGGACTCAAACCGTATTTTCCACCCAGCGATTTTAAAATCAGCGTGGCATCAAAGGCATCGCTTGGTGCAGATTTTTGGTCTTTAAAGCATTGAATGCTGTATGACACTTGTACGGGGTCAATGTCGACTACACGTGGTACATCGTAGAACGGATCAGGCCAAAAGGCTGGATGGCGAGAATAATAACCATATGGGTAGTAAGGCATTGGGTTTGAATACACCACGGCCTGCCTTGGGGGTTGGTTTTGGTTGCTTGGGTCATTCAGCACTTTAAAGAAGCGATAACCATTTTGCACTGTGGTTTGCGCGGCTTTGACCAGGGTAATTTCTTCAGCCGTGCCATAGCTCATATTTGGGCGCGCTTGGAAGCTGATGCGATAAGTCGAGGTGTTTAATGGCGTATTACTAAACCGACCTAACTGGTCGAAGGTTAAGGGCTTTGAGGGGGTAGAGGCACAGCCTACTAAACTCAGACCCGTCGCCAGTGCACAGGCGATTAAAATTTTCTTCATGAGATAGACTCCTTAGCACAGAGGGAGAAGCCGAACAGTTAAAAATGGCTGTTGGGCTGAGTCAAAAAATCCAGTTCTTCTTGGCTTGAGTTGCGGCCAAGGACTTGGTTCCGATGCGGATAGCGTCCAAAACGATCGATAATCACTTTGTGACGCTGTTCAAAATCGAGGTTAATCGGATTGCCTAAGTCTTCGAATAATTTTAAAGCATATTGATGAATAAGTTTCGATTCACTATGCATAAAGGGCATATATAAAAAACTACGTGGGTGGCAGTGCTGCATCCAGTTTTAGCGTGATGGCTTCTTGTGCCAAAGCCAAGGCCAAAGCGTCCTGAGCAAAGACCAAAGAACTGTTGCGATACAGGTTTCTCGACAGTTGGTCGAGCACAATAATTTCAGCCAAACGCCCCTCAGCACTACTGCGCCAAGACCATAGCTCAGCATGCGCCGCTTGTTGATGAATTGTCTTAAATTTTTCTTCGATGAGTGCATCGAACGCATCATTTTGGCTAAACCACCAGCTTTGGTTTTTGGGATCGAACCAAAAATCTAAAATTTCTTGATAATTCATAAAGTTTACAATTCTTTAGCATTTATTCTTCAATACAATCACACTTTTGATATGTCTAATAGCGTAACTTTGTGATAAATATTTTCCGAAAAAATAGAACAGATGGTTTACTTGAAAATAGGACTGGGTGTAATGTGCCGAATTAAAATCACGTTATACTGATATAAACTGATGATTTTATTTTATTCGTCGTTGTAATTGTTTCTTCCAAAAAGTGAGATTGTAATGGGTCAACCCGCATCTAAATCTACAGCTGTGTTACCGACTTGGGTCAATTCATCACTTTTGCAAGGGATGTTACGTGGGATTGAGCGTGAAAGTTTGCGCATGCAAAGTGATGGTTTTTTATCACAAGCCGACCACCCTCAAGCTTTGGGTTCTGCACTGACCCATCCGCATATTACGACGGATTATTCGGAAGCTTTATTAGAATTTATTACACCGCCCCAGCCCAGCATTACCGAGGCGTTGCACTATTTAAAAGACATTCATAGCGTGGCGCATCGTCATCTGGAACATGGTGAAAAGCTCTGGCCGCTGTCGATGCCATGTATGTTGGATGACAATGACGATAAAATCCGCTTAGCCCAATATGGCAGCTCAAATATCGGGAAGTTCAAGACCTTGTACCGTCATGGTTTAGGGGTACGTTATGGTCGCCGTATGCAAACCATTTCAGGTTTACACTATAACTTATCTTTTCCTGATCAACTGTTTGAACAATTACAACAACACGAAACAGATGAGGCACTAAAAGCCTTATCTGCACAAGACTATCGTAGTCACCGCTATTTTGGATTGATCCGCAACTTTATTCGCCTTACGCCGTTGGTGATGTTTTTGGTCGGAGCAAGCCCATCGGTCTGCCAGTGTTTTATGACAGGGCGTGAACATCATCTGTTGCCATTGCTGCGCGGGACCTTGTATTTACCTTATGCAACTGCTTTGCGAATGGGACGTTTTGGTTATCAAAACTCAGCACAAAAGCAGCTCGGGATTCATTACAACAATATCGACGGTTATCTCGAAGGCCTACAAAAAGCAGTCAAAACGGCTTATGCGCCGTTTAGTCGCTTAGGCCTCAACGATGCGCAGGGAGAGCCGATTCAAATTAATGATCATGTCCTGCAAATTGAAAATGAGTACTACAGTTTGGTGCGGCCAAAGCAAGTACCACAAGCAGGTGAAACTCCATCACAAGCGCTGAGCAATCGTGGTGTCGGTTATGTGGAACTGCGTGCGGTGGATGTGAACCCGTATAGCCCAATTGGGATCAATGAAGATACCGCAGGTTTCTTAGAAGTGCTGGCGCTGTACTGCTTATTGCTGGATAGCCCAGATTTATTAGCCGCAGAGCAAGATCAAATCGAGAAAAACCAAGCGGAAGTGGTCAATCGTGGTCGCGCACCGAATGCTGCAATTGCTGTGGGTGAGCAATCGTTCCCAATTGAAGCATGGAGTCAGTCTCATTTAGAGGCGATGCAAGAACTGGTTGTGTTGTTAGATCAGTGCTATGACACCACACTGTATAGTAAAGCGATGACAGTCATGCAACAGAGAGTCGCTGAAGTTGATGATACTTTGTCGGCGCAGATGATTGAAGATACTCTGGAAGCGGGTGGGACATGGGGCTTTGGTAGCCAAATGGCCGCACAACATGCATCGAGTTATGAGCGTCATCAGTTGAGTGCAGAGACATGGGCTTATTTTGACGATTTAGCCACGCAATCACTGCAACAACAACAGCAATTAGAGCAAGACGGTCAACTGAGTTTTGAACAGTACCTTGCACAATTTAGATAAAAAATTAAGAGGATTGACCATGCAATGGAGTTATCGCTTCGTGAGTGGTGTTTTGGTTTTAGCCAGTATCATTGGGATGGCCTTTGCCTTGTATTTAGAGCATGGCCCGCTACAGTTAAACCCATGTCCACTCTGTGTGTTCCAACGTGTGGGACTGATTGGACTGGGGATTATTTCGCTGATTGCCTTTTTGCATAACCCAGCATCGAATGGTTTTAAACGTTTTTATGCATTTTTAGGCAGCCTCTCGATCTTATGGTCCGCAGGTGTGGCAGCACGTCACGTTTGGTTACAGAGCTTACCACCTGATCAAGTGCCGAGCTGTGGCCCAGGTTTGGATTATTGGTTAGACACGTTGCCGCTGCGTGCTGTGTTTGAGCAAGTTTTAACAGGTTCAGGTGAATGTGCACTGGTAGATTGGACTTTCTTGGGTCAGTCTTTACCTGTGTGGTCTTTGGTGTTTTTTGTGGCACTGGCGTTGATTA
This sequence comes from Acinetobacter sp. MF4640, assembly GCF_002018895.1. Classification (NCBI taxonomy): domain Bacteria; kingdom Pseudomonadati; phylum Pseudomonadota; class Gammaproteobacteria; order Moraxellales; family Moraxellaceae; genus Acinetobacter; species Acinetobacter sp. MF4640. The sequence goes on from NZ_MVOM01000001.1 coordinate 74,944, forward strand.
GCCTGTGGCAACTGTTGCGTAAATATCCAAGCCACGCGAAGAAAAAATAATAAAGATAAAAAAAGCCAACGTGATGTTGGCTTTTTTATGAGGTGAATGAGGGGGCCTAGGTGAGCGCAATGCCCTCTAAGTCATCCAACCCGATCATATATTCATGCACTTGACCATATTCCGTTTCAGTTGGATTTGGATAGAACCAATTGACGATTTGTTCGGCAACACTGGCATGGGTGTGTAGCTCAAAATGGTTTAAGCCATAGAAAATGGCTTTATGTGAATCGGGGACTTTCAGTTGAAAGCGTGGATTCATATGCTCGCCTAAGGCACTTTTCACACTGACCAAATAATCCCCAATCACATTGAGCGCACGATATTTGCGATGTTCAAACTCAATGGTACCTGCCACCAAGAAGGTATTGATATGAGAGGGCAATGGAGCAGGTTTACGGTTGTCATCAACATGACCAATACGCGCTTCATTATGTTCCCAGTCATCGTCCCGCACACTGCCATGACGTAAGTCTAAAATACCGTTGCTGCGAATGTTGACGATATGCCCAATAATTTTGACAAAAGGGAAACGTCCCAATTTGTCCTGCAAATGAAAGCCAAAACGTTCTAAAGCCGCACCATGATGCGGAGAACCAATACAGACCATGTTTTCCACCACATGAATCCAGCTTTGCATATTTTGTTTGCCGTAGAACAGCGCACTGCGCGAAACCAGTCCGCCCATACTGTGTCCAATCAGATCAATTGAGCTAATCCGTGGGTTGCGGTTGAGTAAGTCTTGTAGTGAGTTGGCAAAGCTACGCCCATTGGCTGAAATACGACGACCCGTGTTGTAGTTGAGATATAGCATGGTATTTTGCGCGCGTTGCGCCAGCAGCTTTTCCCCTATACCGCCATAACGCGCCGTGCTCCAGTACAAATGGTTCATACATAGACCATGGACCATAATTACCACGCGACCAGACAACTCGCCTTGCTGGATGGCACCGTAATGATCATAAAACACCATCGGTAGCGCTACAGGGTTATGATATTTCAGTAAATAGTCACCCAAAACACCATTGATTGCACCGACTAAATAATGCATGGTTGGGGTTAAGGGTTTGCGATGCAAATTTGGAAATTTTTCAATGATATGACGCAAACTTGGCGCCAATAAATAGCTACCGTAGTTTTGCAAGGTATTGAAGGAAAACTGGTAAATTTCTTCAATTGACCGTGTCGACAGAAACTTCTTGGAACTGGTTTCATTCATCCCAAATATACTGATTAAAATTTCCCGTTGAATGGCCTGAATTAAATCGTGGACGACATCGCCTAAGCGGGTTGTCACCAACTGAGCAATCCCTTCAAGCAGGTCGGCTTGGCTGGGAGGAGTACGATCCCATTTACAATAGGTCTCGTGCAGAGGCGTTAAACTTGGCATTTTTTCTACCCTTGTGTTTCTGTGTCCAAAGGGACTTTATTTTTTTCAACGATCACGGTATAAATTCTTAGCACTCTAGCTTATCTAATTCATCTCGAACAACTTTTACAATAGCGATGAATACACAGATGACCTTATTTTTTTGTCTGACAATTTTTATATCCATACAAAATAATACAGTCGGCTGATGCCATCTCTTTTGAGTTCAATAAAAATGATGTAGAAGAGTAAATGTACAGCATGAATATTATTTATTTACATGGCTTTCAAAGCAGTTCTTTATCGATTAAAGGTCAATTGCTGAAACGCTATTGCGAATCTCGTCCACAGTGGCATGTGCATTTGCCAGACTTGAACATGCCGCCACATTTGGCCTTAGAAAAATTGGCCGCCTTGATTCAGGAATTGGATCAGGTGGTGCTGGTGGGCAGTAGTTTAGGCGGGTTTTATGCGACACAACTAGTCGCGAAGTTGGCAGTACCGGCTGTGCTGATCAATCCGGCTATGCAACCATGGCATTTGTTCCGAGATCTATTTGGTGCGACGCAACTGCCCTATAGAGTCAATGAACATTGGACGCTCGATGATGCGCAATTGGATTATTTAGAGCAGATTGAACTGCCATTTGTGCAAGATGCAGACAAAATTTTAGTGTTATTGCAACAAGGCGATGAAGTTTTGGATTATCGTGAAGCACAGCGCTATTATAATGGCGCAGCGCTCGTGATCTCGGAAACGCAAGGCAATCATGCGATGGAAGATTTCGCAGACAAAATACCGATGGCATTACAGTTTTTATCGGACTGCTTAAAATAAGGAAACAGTACAACGTGTCTCAATATACGGCTCAATCGCTTGAAGTATTATCTGGTTTAGATCCGGTACGTCGTCGTCCCGGCATGTATACCGATACCACACGCCCAAACCATTTGGCGCAAGAGGTTATTGATAATGCAGTCGATGAGGCACTGGCTGGTCATGCCAACAAAATTACCGTCACCGTTTATAAAGATGGTTCGCTCTCAGTCGAAGACAATGGTCGTGGCATGCCTGTCGATATTCACCCCGAATATGGTCAAAGCGGGATCGAGATCATCCTGACCAAACTACATGCTGGTGGTAAATTCAGTACCGACAACTACCAGTTCTCAGGTGGTTTGCATGGCGTAGGCATTTCCGTGGTAAATGCCTTATCTAGCCGAGTCGAAGTAGAAGTTCAGCGTCAAGGCAACCTCTATCAAATGGCGTTTGAGCAGGGTGAACCGACTGCGCCTTTGGCGGTGCTAGAAGGTAAAGCACCGAAGCGTGCGACCGGGACCACCGTTCACTTTTGGCCTGAAGCCAAATATTTTGATTCACCGAAATTTGCCCTGAAAGCGCTGAAGCACAACTTAAAAGCCAAAGCTGTTTTGGCGGCTGGTTTGCAAATCAATTATGTCGACCAAATCAATGACGAAAAAATTGTTTGGCAGTTTGAAAATGGCCTCGTCGATTATTTGATGGATGAAATTGAAGATCGTGAGATTCTGCCTCATCCAGCCTTTGTGGCAACAGGAGATGCTGAGCGTGCCAGTGCCGAATTTGCCATTTGTTGGAATGTCGATGGCGGCGAATTAGTACAAGAAAGCTATGTGAACTTAATTCCCACTGCGCAGGGCGGGACTCATGTGAATGGTCTACGTTCAGGCGTGACGGATGCGATGCGTGAGTTTTGTGAACTGCGTAATTTGCTGCCACGCAATATGAAGCTGTCAGCTGAAGACGTTTGGGATGGTGTGAACTATATTTTGTCGTTGAAGTTCCAAGAGCCACAGTTTTCAGGTCAAACCAAAGAGCGTTTATCCAGCCGTGAAGCGTCAGGCATTGTTCAAAACATTGCTAAAGATGCTTTTGCACTGTGGTTGAACCAAAACTCCGATATTGCCATGCAGTTGGCTGAAATGGCGATCTCGAAAGCAGGTCGTCGTCTGAAAGCTGCGAAAAAAGTTGAACGTAAGAAAATTGTGGCAGGGCCGACGTTACCCGGCAAACTGTCAGACTGCGTTGGGCATACCTTAGAAGAGTCTGAACTGTTCATTGTGGAAGGGGATTCTGCGGGTGGTTCAGCCAAGCAGGCGCGTGATAAAAACTTTCAAGCGATCATGCCTATTCGTGGAAAAATCTTAAATACGTGGGAAGTCTCTTCTGATGAAGTCTTGGCTTCGCAAGAAGTGCATAACATTGCCATTGCGATCGGGGTCGATCCAGGGTCGGATGATTTATCCGAATTACGTTATGGCAAGATTTGTATTTTGGCCGATGCTGACTCGGATGGTCTACACATTGCGACGCTGCTGTGTGCTTTGTTTGTGAAACATTTTCCAATCTTGGTTGAAGAAGGACATCTGTATGTGGCGATGCCACCGCTGTATCGAATTGATGATGCAAAAGATGTGCACTATGCCTTGGACGATGACGAGCTCGAAAGCATGTTAAAAAAATGCAAAACCAAGAACCCGCAAATTACTCGATTTAAAGGTTTGGGTGAAATGAACGCAAGCCAACTGCGTGAAACCACGCTGGATCCAAACACACGCCGTTTGGTGCAATTAGATTTGGATGACAGTCATTTTACTGCAGGTTTATTGGACAAATTACTGGCAAAAAAACGCTCCAGTGACCGTAAAGAATGGTTAGAGCAGAAAGGTAACTTGGCCGAGTTGGTGGTTTAATATATTGATAAGCCTGCGTAAAGTGGGCTTATCTATTATGATGACTAAAAACTAAATTGGCTTTAAGAGAATAAAAATGGAATATCAAGAAAAACATTTAGCGGAAAATATACGAAATGATATGGGCATGAATGAAGAAGAATTACAGGAAATGCGTGAAGCTGATGTGGATGATGAAACACTACATGCCTTAAGCTTAGCAGGGCGTGTCGAATGGAAAAAAAGAATTTTGTATTATGCCAATTTATTAAATTCTGAGATGAAAAAAATTTTAGACAATGAGTTAGCACTAGGTAATCGAATCAGTGATGCACATTGTGATTATCCTGAACAAGGCTCAATACACGTTACCCTTGCTGAAAAGTTTAAAGGAAATTATAAAGAACAAAATGTTAAATATACGAAAGGTAATGATCCACATTATTGGTTTGAAGATTACACATCACTAAATCAACCTAGGCATATGATTCTGCATTAAATGCATAAATTGTGTTATTTGAACACTTTTAATCTAAAAATAAAAAGCCCGTACATTGCGGGCTTTTTGTTGCGCAGATGGGCCATAAGATTGCGCTTAATCTGTGCACAATTTTTCAGTCAATCAATTGAATTAGGCGAAATGAATTGATTTGGAACAAATGATGTATACAAGTTTGTATGCAGAAAAGTAGCCATTTGGGCGAAAATCTACCTAAAATACAGTGCATTTAAAAATAAATAAATGATTGAAAAATATTAAAATAATTAAAATTTTTACAATGATTTTTATATCGTAAAACCCTGCTTGGCATAGAAATTGAATTGGCACTCATAGCGCGAATAACAATCATGCATTGCAAAATGCACCCTAAGTTTCAAGTTTGGAGAAAATCAAGATGTTCCAACAAAAATTACTCACTAAAACATTCCTTGCAACTGCAATGATGGGGACTATTGCTTTGACAGGTTGTTCAAAACCTGCGGAGAAAGCGGAAACAGCAACATCTGAGCCAACAGCGGCAGTGAGCAGTAGTGACACGATCAAAGTCGGAATTTTACACTCGCTCTCAGGTACCATGGCAATTTCTGAAACCTCTCTCAAAGACACAGCATTGATGACCATCAATGAAATTAATGCCAATGGTGGGGTACTGGGTAAAAAATTAGAACCTGTAGTGGTCGATCCGGCATCTGATTGGCCTTTATTTGCTGAAAAAGCACGTCAACTCATTACCCAAGATAAAGTCGCGGTGATTTTTGGTTCATGGACATCGGTATCGCGTAAGTCAGTGTTACCTGTGGTAGAAGAGTTGAATGGTTTATTGTTCTATCCAGTGCAGTATGAGGGGCAGGAGCAGTCGAAAAATATTTTCTATACAGGCGCCGCACCGAACCAACAGGCGATTCCTGCGGTGGAATATTTGATGAGCGAAGAGGGCGGTAAAGCAGAGCGCTTTGTTCTACTCGGTACGGACTATGTCTACCCACGCACCACCAATAAAATTTTACGTGCGTTCTTGAAGTCCAAAGGTGTGGCCGATGCGGACATCATGGAAGAGTACACCCCCTTCGGTCATAGTAACTATCAAACCATAGTTGGTAATGTGAAGAAATTTGCTGCGGGTAAGAAAACCGCGGTCATTTCAACCATCAATGGTGATTCTAACGTACCGTTCTATCGTGAGCTGGGTAACCAAGGCATTAAAGCTTCGGATATTCCAGTCATGGCCTTCTCTGTGGGGGAAGAAGAACTCCGTGGTATTGATACCAAACCATTGGTTGGACATTTGGCTGCATGGAATTATTTCATGTCGGTGAAAAATCCAACCAATACCGAATTTGTGAATAAAATGAAGCAGTATGCAGTGGAATATAAACTGCCGAATGCTGACAAAATCGTGACCAATGATCCGATGGAAGCCACCTATGTGGGCATTAATATGTGGAAACAAGCGGTTGAAAAAGCAGGCAGCACCGATGTTGATAAAGTTCGCGTTGCGATGGCAGGTCAAGAGTTCAAAGCACCTTCAGGCTATACCTTAAAAATGGATGCTGAAAATCATCATCTACAAAAACCTGTGATGATTGGTGAAATTCGAGGTGATGGTCAGTTTGACGTGGTCTATAAAACACCAAAAGTGATTAAGGCGGAACCTTGGAGTCCGTACATTCCTAAATAATTTTCTTAAGCGTTGAGCCTGCTGCGATTGCTGTGGGCTTTTCAGTCAGCAAACCCCGATACGGGATGTTTTAAGCAAGCTTAAGGAAGTCATATTATGAATCTTAAATTTTTTTGTGTCGCACTGCTGTGTGCCATGGCACAGCTCGTGAGTAGCAGTATTTGGGCTGAAGAGGCTCAACGTTCTGCTCAGACCCAAAGCGTATCAGCATCGAATGATACGATTCAACGTTTTGTCAAAGCCGAGTTTGCTGAGCGCCGTGCCATGCTCAACCAATGGCCGGGGACGATTGAAGAATTTGATCGATTGGTGGCACTGATCGACAGTGATGAGCTGTATCGGGACAGCGCAGGCACGACGTATATTATAAAAAATAATGAAAAATTATTGCGTTATCCCGATGAGCAAGTGATTGAAACTTGGCCGGGGGATTTGTCTCAGGTAACTTTGGTCAACACCTTACGTAAAGCCTTAAACTTTGGACAGGCACAGGCCAAATTAAAATCTGAAGAATCTGCCCAACGTTTAGCAGCCATTGATATTTTAGAAAATAATCTGTCTGAACTGAATGTTGCGCAGATTAATCAGCTCTATCTGCATGAACAAAATAATAAAGTTAAACAGCGCTTGGCACAGCTTAAAGCGCGCCTCGACTTTGAAAGTCCAGATGTTTTAGTCCAAATTCAGGCTGCTAAAGTTCTTACCGATTCCAACCGTCCCGAGGTGCTGGCACTGATTGAGCAAGCTTTAACTCAATCAAATTTGAACCCCGAACTCAAAGCTGTTTTGGCGGATGCCAAAAGTCAGATTAAAACACGGATTCAGGTCAGTGAATGGGCAGGGCATGTGTTTTCAGGTTTCAGTACGGCCAGTATTTTACTGCTAGCAGCGCTCGGTTTGGCCATCACTTATGGCCTGCTTGGTGTGATTAATATGGCGCATGGCGAGTTGATTATGATTGGGGCTTATACCACTTATGTGGTGCAAAGCCTGTTTAAGACCTACTTGGGTAGCTATGTCGATTGGTATTTGATTGCTGCCATTCCTGCGGCCTTTTTGGTGAGCGCGTTGATTGGCATGTTGATTGAACGGACGGTAATTCGACCACTATATGGTCGTCAGCTTGAAACCTTGTTAGCCACTTTTGGGGTCAGTCTGATTTTGATGCAATTGGTGCGGATGATTTTTGGCGCGCAAAATGTTGAAGTCTCGAATATTTCTTGGTTATCGGGTGGGATTGCCTTAAGCCCAAGTTTGATGCTGCCGTATAACCGGATTGCCATTATTGTATTTACGGTTGCGGTGCTACTGCTGTTGGTTTACCTGCTCAATAAAACCCGCTTTGGTCTGTTTGTTCGTGCAGTGACACAAAACCGTCAAATGGCTCGTGCTATCGGTATTCGCTCTAGCCGTATCGATATGTTGGCCTTTGGGCTGGGTTCTGGGCTGGCTGGTCTAGCGGGCTGTGCCTTAGCGCAAGTGGGCAATGTTGGGCCTGATTTGGGTCAGAACTATATTATCGATGCTTTCTTGGTTGTTGTTGTGGGTGGTGTCGGGCAAGTTTGGGGAGCTGTACTGGCGGCACTTGGTTTAGGGATCAGCGGTACAGTCCTTGAAATCGGGATGGGGGCTGTTCTTGCAAAAATTATTCTACTAGTTCTTGTGATTTTGTTTATTCAAAAACGTCCACAAGGTTTGTTTGCCATCAAAGGCCGTTTTGTGGAGTAAGCGTATGAAAATCACTTCTTTATTTTCCGATAAACCTTATAGTGCGCTCGCTATTGCGGTCTGCTTTGCGGTGATGCTGATCCTGCCTTGGTTACATTTACTACCAGTCGATTCAGCCTTTCATCTCTCTGCGTATTGGGTCACCTTGATTGGCAAAATCATGTGCTTGGCTCTGGTGGCTTTGGCGTTGGACTTGGTTTGGGGTTATGCAGGCATTTTAAGCCTAGGCCATGGCTTGTACTTTGCCCTTGGTGGTTATGCCTTCGGCATGTATCTGATGCGCCAGACGGCAGGTGACAGCCTGCCTGACTTTATGCGTTTTTTAAGCTGGACTGAACTGCCGTGGTATTGGGTGGGTAGCAATCATTTCTTATGGGCTTTGGCCTTGGTGGTGTTGGTTCCCGGTGTGGTGGCCTTCATCTTTGGTTTCTTTGCCTTTCGCTCCAAAATTAAAGGCGTGTATTTTTCGATTATTACGCAGGCGATGACATTTGCTGCGGCACTGTTATTTTTCCGCAATGAAACAGGCTTTGGCGGAAACAATGGGTTTACAGGCTTTAAGACTATTTTAGGCATGGACATCACTTCTGCACCCATGCGTGCCACCTTATGTTCCTTAACGGCTTTGGTGTTGATGCTGTGCTTCGTGGGGTTGCGTCATCTCATGAATAAACCCTACGGTCGTGTGCTGGGGGCAATTCGGGACAGTGAAAACCGCTTGCAGTATTTGGGCTATCGTACGCTGTGGTACAAGCTTTCTGCATGGGTGCTGTCCGCAGTGATTGCAGGTATTGCAGGAGCATTGTATGTGCCTCAGGCTGGCATTATTAACCCAAGTGAAATGAACCCCGTTAATTCGATTGAAATGGCGGTGTGGGTGGCTGCGGGTGGGCGTGGGACTTTGATTGGTCCAATTTTGGGTGCAGGGTTAATTAATGGCGTGAAAACCTATTTCACCGTGGCTTATCCAGAAGCATGGTTATTGATCTTGGGTGCTCTATTTATTGTGGTCACCATTTTCTTACCCAAAGGTGTCATTGGTCTATTTGACCGTTTTAAAAAGGAGCGTAGCGAATGAGTGAGCTAATACAACCTCATGGTGGCCATGCTTCAGACGGCTATGGACGTCCCAAAGAACAAGGTGCCGACTTCAGTCATGGGATTGCACTGTACTTGGAAAAAGTCAGTGTTTGGTTTGATGCTTTTCGTGCCTTAAATGATTTATCGCTATACATCCAAGAAGGCGAGCTACGCTGCATCATTGGGCCCAATGGGGCAGGTAAAACCACACTAATGGATGTGATTACGGGCAAAACCCGACCGACCGAAGGCTCGGTTTTTTTTGGGCAAAACTATGATTTGGCCAAGATGAGTACCGAGCAAATTGCGGAAGCAGGCATTGGGCGTAAATTTCAAAAACCAACGGTATTTGAAAACTTTAGCGTGATGGAAAACTTACTGCTTGCTGCACCAAAAGATAAGCGGGTGAAGAAAAGCTTTTTTAGCAAACTAGATCCAGACGCACAGCTGGCTTTGGAGGAGTCCTTAGCGCAAATTCGCCTAGAAGAATGGGTAAACAAACCTGCGGGGCTGTTGTCACATGGGCAAAAGCAATGGTTGGAAATCGGCATGCTGCTTATGCAACGTCCTAAGCTGATTCTACTCGATGAACCCGTGGCCGGTATGACTGATGCCGAAACGGAACGAACCGCTGAGCTATGTTTAGAGCTGAAGAAAAATCACACCTTGGTGGTGGTTGAACATGATATGAGCTTTATCGACACCATCAGTGAAAAAGTGACGGTACTGGCTCAAGGGGCGATCTTAGCCGAAGGTACATTGGCTGAGGTACAGGCCAATGAGGATGTGATTGAGAAATATTTAGGACGTTAAGGAGCCGACCATGTTAGAAGTCAAAGACGTCAATCAGTTTTACGGTGGCAGTCATATTTTAAGAGATGTTTCATTTCAGGCCCCTGTGGGAGAGTGCTCCGTGGTGCTGGGGCGGAATGGCGTTGGGAAAACCACCTTACTGAAATGTTTAATGGGGATTTTACCGATCAAGTCCGGACAGATTCTACTTGATGGTCAGGACATCTCGAAAATGAGTCCCGAGCAACGCGTGCGTGCAGGTTTGGCTTATGTGCCGCAAGGGCGTGATATTTTTTCAACCTTAACAGTTGAAGAAAATATCCTGATTGGTATGGCCAAGTTTAAGGGGGCGAAAACTCGAAAAGTACCTGAGCATTTGTATGAAATATTCCCGGTATTAGAGGAAATGAAACATCGTCGCGGTGGGGATTTATCGGGTGGGCAGCAGCAGCAATTGGCGATTGCACGTGCTTTAGCGTCAGAACCACGGGTGTTAATATTGGATGAACCTACAGAAGGCATTCAACCTTCTATTATCAAAGACATTGGTCGAGTGATTCGTAAACTGGCGGATGGCGGCGACATGGCGGTGGTTTTGGTCGAGCAGTTTTATGATTTTGCCGAGGAGCTGGCCGATGCATATACCGTCATGGCCCGTGGACAAGTGATTGCGCAAGGGGCAGGCTGTGAAATGCCTGCAAAAGGTATTCGAGAATTGGTAGCGATTTAAGCTTTTTTATTCTCCCCCTCTTCCAAAGGGAGAGGGGGAAGCCTCCCTTTTAAAAGGGAGGTTTGGAGGGATTTATTGTTTTTAAATCTCAGTATTTTCATCCCATAAAAAATAAATACCATACTGACCAGTTCGGAACTCACCACCAATAGCTTTTCCTGAATCGGTAAGAAAATGTTTTCCATTTTCTGTAAGGTTTAAATAGCCTTTATTGACTAATTTTTCTAATAAGTCTGGGGTTTTAATTCCAACTTTTGCTGCGAGTTTTGCAGTCGTTAGTTTGGTAAAAATTATTTCTTCTTCGCTTTCTTTCATCTCTGAAACTGGAGAAGCTTCAGCTTTTACTTCATCTAGAGTAATACGTACTTCATCACTAATACGGATAATCCTTTGAGCTTCCTCATAAGCATCTTTGAAGACTTCATTATCTTCATACTTACGGACTAAGATCCCCATTTCATTGTTATTGACTTGGCTGAACTCATAAAGGTTTAGACTTGAAATAATACATTCACTTTCATTGATATAGCATTTTGCATGTAAGTTTTTGCAAAAGCTAACGCGAACATAATCCAATTTTTGCATCCATTTAATTTCGTCTGGGTGTAAATCACTTTTTCCATAGACAATACGAATGTCAATTTTGAGACGATCTTTATCTTCGAGTAATTCCTTAATTCGGTCATTTAAACGGAGATAAGGACTAATTAAAATAAGGCGTTCTTTTGCATTTTTGATGAGTTCTTCAAGAAAAAAATTAGTACCACTTGTATTTAAAAATTTTGCCATTTATCCCTCTGATTATTTTGAATAATTAAATGAGATATTAACGCATAAATACTTGGTTAGGGATGATCTAGACGTGTAATTTGAATTTTTTCATCAAGCTGAAAAATATCACAATGATGTTCTGTCCTCTCCAATCAAAACCGAAAACTCCCTTGAGGGATTCGATTGTTTGAGTCTCAATATATACATTTGCTAGGAGGGGTAAATTATAGTCTGTGTTGGCCGGCCTTTGGGTTGGAAGTAAAGGTTGGTCGTCTTTAACTTTGTATGAAAAATTACTCATACAAATTGTTTGAGCAGTGTGCTTTTAGACGCGTTAAGCTAAGGGAAAGCAACAACAATAAGAGCAGCCATATGGACACATTATTATTAAGTATTCCGCCCAATGCTTTGGAAACGTTGATTTTAGAATCTATTTCTGTCGACGATGTGCTGAATTCGGAGCACATCGAGTCACATCTGCTTTTAGGTAAAAACTGGAAAATCTTACAGACCTTATTGGAAGGCAGTTTTAAGTCTGGCACTTCTTTACTGGCTTTGAGTTTGCAAGCCGAGCATCACTTGGCAGAGCGCCAAAAACAACTTACAGAGGTACGTTATAACACCGCGGTGCGTGTGGTTGAAGTCCAGGAAGCTTTAGAAAAACTGGATATCGAAGACTTTAAAAAGCATATGCAAACCAATTGTTTGAAACGCTTAGAACAGGAACATGGTATTCAGACCGAATCGATTGAATTGCAATTTGCCGAGTTGAGTTTAGTCTTTGCTCAGCTCAGAAACTTTTATGAACATGCGGCCAAGCATACCTATGCCGTGATCAGCGTCACCAGTGATAATTTAGTCCCGACCTCACTGATTTAACAGCAGTTGCATCAACACCAGATCACGCCATTGCCCAAACTTTTGTCCGACTTGGGGCATATAGCCAGTTTGTACAAAGCCAAACTTTTCATGTAAAGCAATTGAAGCCAGATTGGCGTGGTCAATCCCTGCAACCATGACATGCATGTGCTGCATTTTTGCTTGTTCAATCAAATACGCTAAAAGCTGTTGACCTAAGCCCTGACGGGCATAGTTGGGCGAAATATAAATCGAGTGCTCAACGGTATAACGATAGCCTGAAAAATTACGGAAGGTGGCATAGTCTGCAAAACCTGCAATGGCCTGCGTTTCTTGGTCTTCCACCACGCAAAATGGAAATTGGTTTTGTTGAAAGTGTAGTAGTTGTTTTTGGAAATGCGCTAAATCATAGGCATGTTCATTCCAAGTGGCCATGCCATGTAAGACTTCTGCATTATAAATATTTTGGATCTCGGGCAGATCGTGTTCAGTGGCTGGACGAATGAGAAAAGACATGAGGGCAAGGTTGTATGCGTTGGGAGGGTTATCATGCTGCTTTTGCATAAAAAAAAGCAAGACAGAAGTCTTGCTTTTGGATATTCACAAAAGTGAATTAGAAGTGGTATTTGATTAATGCACTTACGTCATTTTGGTCTAAACCTTTGATGGCGTATTTGTTGTTCCAAACTGAGTGCTCAACACCCACATAAAGACGTGTATCTGGAGAAATGTGTTTACCTACATTCCATTTCCATTGAGTTGTCCAGTTTAATTCACTTGCATGAGTTGCATTTTCACCTGTTGACCAGTCAAGGAAGCCGTCAATAAGAAAATCTTCTGAACCAAGTTTAACTGGGATACCGTAGGCAGCAGTCATTTGGTAGTCATCAGTCATCCCTTTTTCATTGTCTGCTTTGTAGAAGTTAAGCTGAGCATATTGGAAATAAGGAATAGCAAGATCAAAACCAATACCATAGAGGTAGTTATTGAAGTCTGCACCTGGGTAGTTAGAGCTGTTCGCTTCCCATGTTCCTGCAATTAAAATATCTTTGATCGGACCAGCTTCTAATTTAGTCCCTGTCACTGTGCTTAAGCTTAAACGAGGAGAAAGCTCGAAATATGTGCTGTTTTCAAAGTCATTGTGAGCACGGTCAGCAAAACCGAAAAAATCACCATATTTTAACTTAGCAGTATATTCTACAGTTGCTGTCGTTTGCTGGTTGTTGTCACCCATATTTGCAGGATGAGCATAGTTTTCACCATATAAACCAGTGATGCTAAAGTCTTGCCAAATCGGCGCAGCTTGAGAGATTGCCGCAGCAGAAGATAATGCTACGAAAGCAGCAATTTGAGTCAGTTTCATGAATATTTCCCCAAAAAATCGGATACAGGATACCGATTATTAAGCAAAAATAAAGCCAAATTTGACGAATGTCATGGAAAATAAACTTGAAAATGAGCCATTTTTTATACTTTTTTTACCAAATGGTTTAATGTTACCTTTCAGGCATGACACTTAATTTGATATGGAGCTTCTTGGAAAAAATGTTAGGTGATTGAATAATAAATTTAGCAATATCGACATGATACAGCTCGGGAAAATCCTAGAATGGAACAGGGTTTGCACTTATTTGGGGATGTTTGCAAAGAATGAATGATCGATGTTTGCAGTCATTCCTGCCGTAATTGAAGTTGTCATAATCATTAGATTTTTTTGTTTATTCTAGCCAATGAAGTCACTTGAATAGTTAGAAGATGGAATCAAATCCATCTGTTTTTAGCCATGCAAGTAAGGGCTTGTCACAATAAGTATCCTTTTCATATTTTTTTAAAAATATCACTTGCATAATTTTCAGTTAGGCCCGATATTCAAAGGAGAAGGACACAGATCTGTAGACTCAAAAGTGTTCATCATTCAATCGATGGAGGTTACATTCCAAAGCAATTGAAGATGGTCGAATACTGTTAAAACAGTAAGTTACAAGTGTGCCAAGAGATAAAAATCTTCGTACAAAAAAAGAGTCGAATAAAGAAAGAGAGAGGATGTTATTTTATGAACATAGAAATCCGTACAGATAAAAACATTCAAAATAGTGACCGTTTAATTAGTTATATACGCGAAGAGCTGAATCAAGAATTTCAACGTCACAGTGAGCGAATTACCCACTTTTCAGTGCATCTAAGTGATGCCAATAGCCATAAAGGCGGAGATGACGACATTCAATGTATGATTGAAGCGCGTCCAGCAGGTTTAAAACCCGTGGTTGTAAATCATAAAGGTCATAATGTCGATACTGCGATTCATGGCGCGATCGATCGCCTGAAACGTAGTTTAGAACATACCTTTGAAAAAAATGATAAACCACGTGCTGGCCAACCTGTATATGCAGATCAGGATGATGGCCTAGTTGATGATGAGGAAGATTAAACCTCACCGAATTTAAAAAAAGCCCCTCAATCAGGGGCTTTTTTAATGCTGGGCACTCACTTTTATCCAACATTACGGATAACAAATGTCCCGTTTATTCGGCATAATAGAATAAACTGAATTGAAGAGCGTCATCTCCATGTTAACCGCGCAACAACAAGCTTTCGTGCAAGCACTTGAAGAATTAGATCTTCAACAAGTTCAACGTCTATTGACTGATGGGTTAAGCCTCAATTTTATCGATCCTGAAAAAGGACCTGTGATTTCTGTTTGGTCAGACGGCTTATTCAAATGGTGGGAAGCGATTTGCGAAGCGTATGAAGCAGGTGCACCACTGTCAGAAAAAGAAAAACAACAGACTCTAGCGGTCCATTTAGACATTTTAGAACAACTGATTCATGGCAAAGCAAACTTGCATTTGTGGGATACAGAAGAAATTTATGGCCCACTTTGGGATGCTGCAAGTGCTGCATGTGCGCCAGCGGTCAAACGGTTGTTGGATGAAAAAGTTGATCCAAACAGCAAAGATGAAGATGGCTTAACTATTTTATCTTCAATTAGCGATTTATTCTTTGATTGTGAGTTTGACGAAATTAATTGGGCCGAAGCATTGGCTGAAGAAAAGCAAACCTTAGAGTTGCTTCGTCAGCATGGTGCAAAAATGACAAAAGAATTAGCTTAAACAGCGAGATCATCATGATGCAATTAAAACATTTAGGTTTATGTGTAGCCGCTGGGTTCAGTATGAATGCGATGGCCGCAGATTTTTCTTTTGACCGTCCGGGTTCGGGTATAGGGACAGGGATTACGCCTGTGGGACAGTTGGCTTGGGAGCAGGGCTTGGCCAATGCGCACTATGCTGAATCGACCACGGCTGATGGTGAAAAAGTCAAAACCACCAGCTTAAATGCAGATATGCTATTGCGCACAGGTTTAGCTGAAAACATCGAATTACAATTGGGTTGGGCTGGACCTTCTTGGCAACAAGTGAAAGTGGCCGGCCACAAGTCTGAAACAGACGGTTTGGGTGATGTCAGTGTCGGTGTAAAAGCGGCGATTCCTTTGGATGATGAACGCTTGAGTATGGCGATACTGGCTGAAGCGATTATTGCCACAGGTAATGATGGTTTCACCGATGAAGATGATATTTATAGCCTATCATCTGTGGTGGCATACGATTATAGCGACCTCGTGTCGACATCCATCACCATGCGTTATGAAGTGCAAAATAGTGATTGGGCCATTTCTGCGATTCCGACTTTAGAATATCAATTTACCGATAAACTCAGTGGTTTTTCTGAATTGGTTTACCGTAAAGCAGAAAGTCAAGACAATGAATATGCGCTCGGTACAGGTGTCATGTATGCGGTGAATAATCGGATGCAGTTGGACGCAAGTGTTGGTGTTGACTTAAATGGTGCAGATAAAAGTTATTATTCAGGCCTTGGCGTTTCATACTTATTTTAATTAGAAAAAAGAACATATTATGAAAAAGCATCTTCATCTGAAACAGGGGATGAGCGGCAAAACGTGGTATCTGGCGCTGTCAGTATTGATCATCAATCTGTGTATCTGGGCCAGTATCCTAAACGTTCATGCGGAAACTCCACTTCTTTCAGCTGAAGATGCTTTTCCATTTACAGTGGAATCCACGACTGAGCATACGGCTCAACTGCACTGGAATATCCCTGAACAGTATTATCTGTATCAGCACAAATTTGAAGTACAGCAGGCGGGTCAGCCCCTTAAGCTTGAGCTGCCGCCTGCGCATGATTTGTATGATGAAAACTATGGACACACCCAAGTTTATTATCAACAAGTGCAATTTGACTTAGACACGCAGGCTTCACAAACTTATAAGGTGACTTGGCAAGGCTGTGCCAAAGATCGCATTTGCTATCCACCGCAAAGCATTGAGTTTAAAACGGATGTCAATGGCTTGGTCAGCCTACAAGACCAAGCAGGTGGATCAAAACGACTGTTAGATTTAGCCGCGCAGTCGAATCCGAAATTTGAGCCTATCAACCCAACAGTCACTGCTGAACCCGCCGCAACAGCTTCCGATGCGATTGCTGCGCAAGACCAAATTTGGTCTGAAGAGTTAGCCAAAAGCTCATTGGCCTATGGTTTATTGCTGTTCTTTGGCCTCGGGATATTACTCGCGTTTACGCCGTGTTCTTTGCCGATGTTGCCGATTTTAACCTCATTAATTATTCGCGATAGCAAAGGCCTCAAAGCATGGATGATTGCCTTGGTCTTTGTGTGCAGTATGGCAATGGTCTATGCCATTTTGGGCTTGGTGGCCTCATCTGCGGGTTTGAACTTCCAGCGTTGGTTACAACAGCCATCCACCCTGATTGCTTTTAGCATTCTTTTTGTTTTATTCGCGCTCAATCTATTTGGTTTGTTTGAACTTAAACTGCCACAAGCCGTGGTGAATAAACTTGATCATATCCAGTCTATGCAAAAGGGTGGAAGCCTGATCAGCGCTGCGATGATGGGCATGATCTCTGCGCTGTTAGTTGGACCGTGTATGACGGCACCTTTGGCAGGCGCTTTACTGTTTATTTCGCAAACACAAAGTCAGTGGCAAGGGGCAATTTTGTTGTTCACCTTAGGCTTTGGTATGGGGACACCATTGTTATTGGCAAGCGTACTGGGTGCTAAGGTATTGCCTCGTGCTGGGCTGTGGATGAATCAGGTTCGGGTATTCTTTGCTTTCATCATGTTGGCTTTGGCGCTGTATTTTGTGCGTCCTTTGCTTTCTGAAACATGGATGCAAGCACTGAGTCTGCTGCTAGGCTTGAGCTTTATTATTTATGTGTTGTATCGTTTGATGTGGCATAAAACTCAGTTGCGTATGCTGTACATCGTGGCTCTAGTCATTGGCGGGACGTACATTGCCTATAGCCAATATCAGCAGAGTCAGCGTTTCTTTGAAGCGCCAGTGGCTGCATCTGCGCGTTGGCATGTGGCAGCGACGGCAACGGAGTTTAAGCAGCTCTTGGCACAAGCACCAAAAGGTCAAAAGATTATTGTCGATGTCTATGCGGATTGGTGTGTTGCTTGTCAGCCAATCGAACACCGTATATTAAAGTCTGCAAAGGTACAGCAAGCGCTTGCGCCATATTATTTGATTAAATTGGATTTGAGTCATTACGATGCAACCCATCAAGTGCTTTTAAACCAGTGGGATATTTTAGGACCACCGACCTATTTATTCTTAGATGCCTCACAACAAGAAATTCGTGGTTTACGTTTAACGGGTGCATTTACTGAGGCTGAACTGCTAGCTCAATTACAACGTTTTTAACCTGAAGGAGAGCGGGGGATGCAACGTTTATATATTGCCAATAAAAATTACTCCAGTTGGTCGATGCGAGCATGGCTGGTCTTGACTGCATTTAACATCGATTTTGAAGAGGTACTGGTTCGCTTTGATGCGACAAATCCCAGTTTTAAAGAGCAACTGTCCCTCATTCATGCCAATGCCAAAGTGCCCGTATTGGATGTGGGCGAATTTAAAATTTGGGATTCTTTAGCCATCTGTGAATATTTGGTCGAGCAAAATCCAGATTTAGCCCTGTGGCCCAAGCTGACCCATTTGAGAGCACAAGCACGGAGTATCAGTTGTGAGATGCACAGTAGTTTTATGGCACTACGCCAATTGTGCCCCATGAATATTCAAGCGCAGTACAGCATAGCTGAGGGTCAAGCTTTGTGGGCGCAGCATGCTGAATTAAGAGCAGATGTCGAACGAATTGAACAAATTTGGGCACAGCGTTCGGATGAGCATACCTTTTTATTTGGTGATTTTTCTATAGCCGATGCCTTCTATGCCCCTGTAGTGATGCGTTTCAAGAGTTATGCACTACCTGTAGCCGAACGCAGCCAGCAGTATATGCAACACATCATGCAGCATCCTGCGGTTAAACAATGGGTCGACGCGGCACGGGCAGAAGCCGTTTAGTTAGGTGAAATATGCTGTGTGTCTGCACATGCGGCGCTATATTTGATCTCACTGGGATTGATTTCTAAATAGCATTTGATTTGATTACGTCCACTGGCTTTAGCGGCATAGAGTGCTTTGTCTGCTTGATCCAAAAGCTGTTGCGGTTTCAATTTATCCGCCGCTAGGGCAATGCCGAAACTGGCAGTAATGCGAATTGCACGTCCATTTTCATTTTGAATCACTAAATCTTCAATGGCTGCACGGCAACGTTCCGCGATTTGACGAGCTTTAAGAGCAGAGGACTGCTTTAAAATGAGTATAAATTCTTCACCCCCAAAACGGCCCACTACATCACTTTCACGCAAATGAAGGCCTAATTTTTGACTTACGGCAATCAGAACCGTATCTCCCATATGATGTCCAAATTGATCATTGATATTTTTAAAGTGGTCGAGGTCTAAAAGCACGATGGCATAGGGGCAATTTTTATCATGATGCAACTCATCTAAGCTTTGGTTAATACTGCGGCGTTTCAAGGCGTTGGTGAGTGGGTCGGTCTGACTTAAATGTTGAATCAGTCGCTCACGATGCCGCCATTGGCTGAGTAAGATTTCAAATAAAATCAGACAAGTGACAAGAATAGGGGCAATGAAATACAGCATTGAAAATAACCAAAACCCATTATAAAACAGCTTGCCGTTAATGGTGAAAAGTGGAGAGTAGGGCATGACATCTATAAAACTGAGATAGCCTGAGAAGACCAAAAAGCTGGTTGCGAGAATCAGCATGATATAAATGATTTTGCGTTTAAACAGGACTAAGCCCACGGTCAGCAAGCACATGTAGGTAATCATAGTCATTGGGCTTAATACGCCGACGAAATAGCTGTCTTGGCAAAGAGAAATGACAAAAATGCCGATCGCGACATAGGGTAAAAAACGCTGCACCCATACGCGATCATGTAGGACATAGCAGGGATAAATCAGTCCTGACAAGGTCAGTAAAAAGATAGAGTTCAGTACAAATTAGATGCGTACAATATCGAGATTGACCACCTGCCAATATTGCGGGTTCAGTAGGATAAAGCTATCCCAACCGAGCCAAGCAACATGAATAATGCAAGCCAAAACCAACATCAGAATGCACTTTTTCAAGGTGCTCCAATTCATGATGACTTCCTCTTCAAGTAGATAATGAGAAAGTTTGCTGTTGCTTAGCTGTTTAGATATTGAGAACCATGAACTCATTCAATCGTTTCATCCTCATACTTTCATATTCTTTTTAATTTAAATAGTGTAATTAATTCTTAAAATTGAATTCAAAGATAGCATCTAAAACCATAGAAAAAATATCCCTATAAAAAGGGAAAAGTGTTCTATTTTTGCAACATAGTGTTTTAAATAAACCAATTATTCTAAGAGAAGGATTCTTTTAAGATGCAACTATTCAATAAAGATTATGCGGGAACATCCCATGAAAGTTTTACACATCGATTCAAGTATTATGGCGGATGCCTCTGTATCTCGTCAGTTGAGCCAAGCGATTGTTTCGCAACTCAGCGAAAAGCATGCGCAAGTTGAGGTTGAATATTTGGACTTGGCAACGCAACCGATTCCACATTTAGACGCAGAAATTTTAATGGGTCAAAATGCAGAACAATCGGCTTTGGGCGAACGTATTATTCAACAGTACTTAGATGCGGACGTTGTGGTGATTGGTGCGGCGATGTATAACTTCGGGATTACTTCGACTTTAAAAGCATGGATTGATCGCATTAGTGTTGCAGGTCGTACCTTTAAATATACGGAAAATGGCCCTGTTGGTTTGGCTGGTGACAAGAAAGCCTATATTGCCAGTAGTCGTGGTGGTGTCTATGGTGAAAATAGTCCTGTTGACTTCCAAGAAGGCTTCTTAAAAACTGTCTTTAATTTTACTGGTGTGACCGATGTTGAAATCATTCGTGCTGAAGGCGTGAATATGGGCCCAGAGCTGAAAGACAAAGCCATTGCAGCAGCTTTAGCGCAGGTGCAAGCGATCTAATAACAATAACTGTAGATCCATGATTCCTCATTTGGTCAGCGTTAAGCTGACCTTTTTTTATGCGGAATTTGTCTAGTCTTGGTCGAGCGCTTGAGCAAAGGTTGCGATGTCATCCAATGCCATTTTAGCTTCTGGAAACCATGCATTAAACATTTGAAAGTTATGCCACATGCCTGTGTATAGTTTAAATGTCACATCTATGCCGGCCTTGGTCGCTTTATCTCTAAACCGCTGGGCATCGTCCAAGAGAATTTCTTTCGAACCGACTTGTACAAGGGTCGGTGGGAGGTCTGCTAAATCATCAAATAAAGGTGAAACGAGCGGGTCCGCTGGGTCAATTTGCTCAGGAACATAATAGTCGATGCCTGTTTCAAGAGCTTCGATGGATAACAGTGCATCGAGCTTGCTGTTATAGCGAATAGACTCACTGGTTAAGCTTAAATCCAAAAACGGCGAAAGTAGAATTAGTCCACTGACTTGAGGACGTTGCTCATCACGAATCCGCAGCGCCAAGGCTAGGGCCAAATTTGCACCACATGAATCCCCCGATAAAATAATATCTTTGGCTTGTATCCCTTGCTCCAATAACAGCAGATAAACATCAAACAGCGCATCAATGGCTTCAGGATAGGGGTGTTCGGGTGACAACGGATAGTCAAGGTGAATGACTTGCATTTGTGTACTGGCTGCAAGGTCTGAGACAAACGCACGGTGGGTATTCATTGAACCCAAAAAGAAAGCTCCACCATGAATATGCAAAATGAGCTGAGTGGCTTCAGTTTCAGGTTTTAACTCTTCCGCACGCAGGCCTGCAAGACGTAGAGGACGAATCTGGATCGACTTATTGAGCGGAAATGCACGACACATTTGTTCAAGAAGAAAACGCTGACTACTGGGTGGGAGACTAAAGCGACTTGGGGTTCGAATCGTGGTTTTTAAAAACTGCTCTGTAATGATTTGTTTCCATGGATCGGCAATCTTCATAGTTATTCCATTTTGTTATTTGTTTTACCTTGAGTTTGTGTATTTACCAACATAATTTACAAGGTTACACTAATTGGTCACATTGAAAAATTGAAAAATTGTTGTGACTTTTTAATAATGATAGTCGTCTATACTAGACTAGGGAAATGACAAAAATGAAAAAAATTGCACTTGCACTAAGCGTACTAGGATTAACCGCTCTAGCTCATGCAGCAGATCCGCTGAATGGCACTGTTTGGAAAACGATTGATGATAAAACTAAACAAGCGAAAGCCTTGGTTAAATTCACTGAGCAAAAAAATGGAACTTTAACTGCGAGTATTCAAGGTATTTTGACGCCAGGTGAAGAAAATGCATGTACCAAGTGTGAAGGCCCATACAAAAACAAATCGTTGAAAGGTTTAACGATTGTACATGGTCTGAAAAATGTGGGTGGTACAAGCTATGACGGTGGATCAATTTTAGATCCGCAAACTGGTAAAACCTATAAATTAAAAGGCAACATTGCTGCTGGTGGTAAAAAACTAGAGCTTCGTGGTTATATTGGCGTGGCTGCGTTAGGCCGTAACCAAACTTGGATTCGCGCGAACTAATCCCATCCAACAAAAAAAGCCGAGCAATTGCTCGGCTTTTTTGTTTTGTTATGCTTTTAGGGCACGAATTGCATCTTCATTGAAACCCACAATAAAACCTTTCGGGGTTGCAATTACGGGACGCTTAATGAGACTGTTATGTGTGGTGAGGGCATCAATTAGTCCTTGCTCTGAAGCTAAAGCAGTGTCTTGTTCTGTTTCAGTCAACTTACGCCAAGTGGTCCCTTTTTTATTCAGGACTACATCTGCCCCAATCTGATCAAGCCATGTTTTGACAGTGGCAGCATCAATGCCTTGTTTTTTATAATCATGAAACTCATACGCTAAACCTAACTCATTCAGTAGGTCGAATGCTTTTTTCATTGAATTACAATTTTTAATGCCATACACATTTAACATGGAACACCCTTTTGAATTTTAAGCTGGGTTTAGAGTAACGGAAAAAGCACAGCAGCTCTAGTGTCGCGATTTAAGTCAACAGCGTCATCGTCTTGTCATAAAAGCGTTTTAGAATTAAATCAAAGAAAAATAGAATATAAAAAGAAGAAGCATTAAAAAGGCAGAGACTAAAAAAGAGAAAACCCGCATTTAATCATCCTGATCATGCGGGTCTCATTACAACGTCCATTGTCACATCCTTGAAAACCAACTATTTCCATAGTTCGTTTTAATTTCATCCTACGGCGTCCTGTCCTTGTGCTGTCATCCTGACATCGTCCCTTTGCCGTGGAAACATAATGCACTGATTGATTGATCAGAAAAAGACTCAAAAAACGGCAGATAATGTAGGTCAAAAACTCATATTCAGTAAACAAGTGTTCACTGAATATGAGCTAAATACTTAAATTTTTCTAGATTTTGTAGTCAATAATGACAGGTGCATGGTCGCTAAACCATGTTTCTTTATAGACCCAAGCATTGACTGTACGGGCTTTCCAGTCAGGTGAGCACGCTTGATAGTCAATGCGCCAGCCCACGTTCTTCGCACGGGCTTGTCCACGGTTTGACCACCACGAATAAAGCTCAGCTTCTGGACGTACTTCACGGAAAGTATCGACATAGCCAAGTTCATCATAAATATGATCGAGCCAAGCGCGTTCGTGCGGTAAGCAGCCCGAGGCTTTTTGATTGCCTGACCAGTTTTTAATGTCGATGCGTTTATGCACGATGTTGTAATCACCACAGACAATCACGGATTTATTTTCATCGCGCCATTGTTTCAAAATTTGTTTATATTCTTCTAAGAAGTGGTCTTTACGTACTTGTGCTTCTTCACCAGAAGAACCCGATGGTAAATAGAGTGAACAAATATGCACGTTTTGGTCTAAGCCTAAGTCAAACTCAGCCGAAATAAAGCGGCCTTGAGAATCGGCCAATTCAAAACCAAGCCCATCAGTGACTGAAACAAATGGTAAACGGCTATAAATAGCAGTGCCAGCATACCCTGGACGTTCAGCAGGGAACAGGTGAGTATGCCAACCTTCAGGTTTAAATTTATCGGTCCATTGTTCGTGGGTGATGCGCGATTCTTGCATGCAAATCACATCAGCATCTGATGTGGCAATCCAATCAAAAATCCCTTTTTTTTCTGCAGAACGTAGACCATTTACGTTAATTGAAACCACACGTAAAATTTTTTGATCACTTGGATAGCTACTCTTTGGTATCATGCGCAAGTCTTACCTCAATTTGAAAATACGGAGCACCGCATGACAACGCAAGCGACATTTAACCCTCAAGCTTTTATCGAACTCGCATTATCACGTGGCGTGCTTAAATTTGGTGAGTTTACTTTAAAATCGGGTCGTGTGAGTCCTTATTTTTTTAATGCCGGTCTACTCAATGATGGTGAAGCCTTGTCATTACTGGCGTCTGGCTATGCAGCCAAACTGACAGAATGCAACAATGTTGAGGTGGTCTTTGGTCCTGCGTACAAAGGGATTCCTTTTGTTGCTGCAACAGCTGTGGCTTTGTCACAAAATCATGGAGTGAGTGTACCTTGGGGGTTTAACCGTAAAGAAGCCAAAGATCATGGTGAAGGCGGGGTCTTGGTTGGTGCATCCGTTACAGGCAAAAAAGTCTGGATTATTGATGATGTGATTACTGCGGGGACAGCGATCCGTGAAGTAGTCACCATTTTGAAAAATGCGGGTGCGCAGATTGCAGGTGTGTTGGTGGCATTAGACCGTCAAGAAAAAGGTCAAGGTGAACTGTCTGCGATTCAAGAAGTCCAAAAAGAATTGGAAATTCCTGTGCATGCATTGGTGACCATGAAAGATTTGATGAATTATTTAGAGGCTAAAGGTGAGACAGAGGCTTTAGCAAAAATGGAAGCCTACCGCGTGAAGTATGGCGTCTAAACGTTGAAACGAAAAAAGGAAGCTTCGGCTTCCTTTTTTATTCGCTCTCTTTTTCGGCTAGTGTTTGACTATGCGCACCTTCCCAGCCAATCATCGCGGTTTTACGTGTTGTCCCCCACATATAGTTGCCACGTTGCCCTGAAGACTGAATGACCCGATGGCATGGAATTAAAAAGGCAACGGGATTGTTACCAATTGCTGTTCCGACCGCTCGTGAGGCACGCTCTTGCCCAATCTCTTGGGCAATATGTGCATAACTGCTGAGCTGCCCCATAGGAATTTTAAGCAGACTTTGCCAAACCTTGAGCTGAAAGTCGGTGCCTTTCAAATGCAGTTTAATCTCTGATAGGCTGTTTTGATCTTGCTGAAAAATCGCGAGCGCTTTGCGTTGTAATTCATCCTGATCTTCAATAAATGTCGCACGTGGGAACTGTTTTTTCAGATAGGCCAATGCATCCCGATCTACTTCGGTAAAGGCCATATGACAAATCCCTTTAGGGGTCGAGGCAATAATGACGGAGCCAAAAATGGTTTCGGCAAAACTATAGTGAATGTGGAGTGCTTCACCGCCCTGTTTATATTCTGCGGGCGTCATCCCTTCGATTTGGACAAATAAATCATGCAATCGGCTGGTACTAGAAAGGCCAGTGTCAAAGGTTGCTGCAAAAATATTATTTTCTGTGTGATTGTTCAAAACCGACTTTGCATATTCCACACTAACATATTGCAGAAATTTCTTCGGGCTAATGCCTGCCCATTCGCTAAAGATACGCTGAAAATGTGTAGGACTTAAATGCACGTGTTCAGCAATCTCAGCCAAACTGGGTTGCTGTTTGAAGTTTTGTTCAATGTATTCAATTGCCTTTGCCACACGTGCGTAATTGCTACGTTCTGTCATGATTACTCGCGGAAATCATTTAACTTAAGAAAACAGTAACAAATCCAGTCAGGCCTGAAAATCCGTTTCATGCGCTTTATCAGAAAAGGTTAGAAGCATGCATCGATTGGCTTAGGCACCCCTTGATAAGCATAAAAAAGCGGAACAGTGACCTGTTCCGCTTGAGATGGCGTTTTAACTAAAGGGGTTTAGAACTGGTAGTTCAAACGCATGAGGAAGCTACGTGGTGTACCTGGCATAGAGTCCGAACGCCAATATTCTTTATTGGTCAAGTTACTGACAGCTAAGGTCAGGTTCCATGGATCAGCACTATAACCAATGGCTGCATCGACACGATTGAAACCATCCATCTTGGTCAAGTTATTGATGTTTGGATAGTAAGAGCCCACATAAGTCACACCGACTTCACCATGAAGTTTTTCGGTAGGTAAGTAGCGGACAAATAGGTTGCCTGTATTTTTAGAGGTGTTAGACAATTTATTACCTACATTTTGAGGGTTTTCTTTGTCTTTTTTAACTTCAGCATCAGTATAGCCATAACCACCGCGGACAAATACATTATCCAGTACACGACCAATGAAACTAAATTCTAAGCCTTTAGATTGGTGTTCACCACCCACAGCCCATACGTCTGGAACATCTGGGTCTGGGCGGTAGCGAATATTCTTTTTACGAATATCATAAACAGAGAACTGTGTATTTAGGCGTTCATCGAACCAATCACTTTTCACGCCAATTTCGTACTGTTCGTTATATTGTGGTTCAGCATTAAAGATACTCATATCTTGGTTTGCTGATGAAATTGGGTTTACACCCATAGAGCCACCAAAGGGAGCAAAACTTTTACTGTATGATGCGTACAGACTTTGATGTTCATTCGGCTGCCAGACCACGCCGACATTTGGGCTAAATGAATCATCATCGACAGATCGTTTACGTTTATCTGCATCAACATTTGGTAGTTTGCTGGTGGTAGAAAAATCATAGCTGTCGTAGCGCATACCGAGCATGATTTTGAATTGTTCATTTAAGCTGATTAAGTCTTGGGCAAAGAAACCTAAACTTGTACCCTGATTATAATTGTGCTGACTAATTTTAAGTGGACCTGTACCTCGACTGGCTTGGCGTTCACCTGTAATTGGGTCTACATAACCATAAATTGCAGAACCATTTTGATTGGTATTGGCTAGACGCGGTTCGCGCTGTTCATAGCTCCAGTCACTGCCGAAAACAAGGTTGTGTTTAATTGATCCCGTGTTGAATTCGCCTTTAATATCAAAAGTATTACTTGTTGTTTTATTGTCTGTTTGTTGCCAATAATAGATTTGAGAGATGTCGCCTACATGACCTTGGCATGTAGCTGCGTTACGGATTACAGTATTTGCAGTTGCGCAGTAGCCACCTAAATAAAAATGATCAAAGTTTTGTTCGGCTTGTCTGTAGCTCGCAGCCCAATGGAAAGTCCAATTTGGCGCAAATTCATAACTTACATCTGAACGAATGACTTGTAGTACATCATCAACGTAATCGCCTTTTTGTGCAAAGCCCGTTTTAATGGATGTTCCAGCAGGTAAAACACTATAAGAAGGTCCACGGTCTGGTACTCGACCTAATTTGTCATAAGTATATTGTGTGGTCCACGTAAGGGTTTCATCATCATTTTTATAAGTGAAACTTGGCGAGATCATTTCAATTTTACTGTCGATGCCTGAACGGAAACTATCCGCTTCACCGTATTCACCCGTCAAGCGCACAGCCCAGTTGTCATTTACGACTTGGTTAATATCTGCTGTTGCACCGTAGTTATCATATGAGCCTACGTAAGTACCGACTGAGCTTTTTGAGTCAAAGTTGGCATATTTACTCACCATATTGACCACACCGCCGCCTGCACTACGACCATATAACACCGAGGCAGGGCCTTTTAAAATTTCAATGCGTTCAATGTTGGCCGTGCTGCGACGCACTTGGCCACTTTCACGAATACCATCACGGTAAATATCGCCAGAATCCGCAGAGAAACCACGAAGAGTAATGCCATCACCGCGCATATCGTAGCTAGTGGAAACCCCTGGTGTGCCTTGTAGCATCACACTGAGGTCGTTAGAGCCATAGATTTTATATTTCTGTACATCGATGGTGTCGATGGTTTGAGGAATGTCTTTTTTCTTTAAACCATTACGGGTGACATTGGCCTGATCATAATCGACATAGCTTTTGATTGGATCAAGTTCACTCATTGCCTCAATTTTCAAGGTGGGCAGAACTGCTGCTGTATTCGATTTGTTTGTCGTCGCTTGAGATGAGGGATTCTCATTATTTTGTAGCGTCGCTTCATCCGCATAGGTTGCATGCGCATTTAAAATCATAAAGCTGAGAAGGCTATATTTGAATAGGTTTGAACCACAAAGCGGCTGTGGTGAAAATTTCATCATGATTTAAGGCTCGGAGAGAGTGAATTGCCAATAAAAATGAGAAGTATAATCATTTACTAAAAATGAACAAGACTTATGGTAATATTCATTTTTTCTACATAGTTTTACTGGGTTGAAAAGTACAGCTGCACAGGCTTTTTAATTTTTCTAAAAAATTGATAAATAAGCATTAAAATTTGAAGAAAATACAAAAGAATTATTTTTGTGCATTTTCCATGCATTTTTTACAGCTTAAAAGAACGCCTATTTTTTCTTGGCGTCCTTGCTCAGTTTGTACCCAAGGGCGGTTTTGCCACGGTGGAGTATGGCGGACATGTTGTGTATGGCCACAAGCAAGCTCAGCCACCCAATGATGTTCTTCATCGAGATGAAAACCGACAATCGCTTGTTGCACTTAATTATCTCGCCTGTCGTGTTGAGGCTGTTCTAAGCCGTTTAAAAAACGCTGACACAGTTGATGGATGGCTACCAAATCATCGGGA
Source organism: Acinetobacter sp. MF4640 (assembly GCF_002018895.1). Taxonomy (NCBI): domain Bacteria; kingdom Pseudomonadati; phylum Pseudomonadota; class Gammaproteobacteria; order Moraxellales; family Moraxellaceae; genus Acinetobacter; species Acinetobacter sp. MF4640. The sequence continues at coordinate 103,383 of NZ_MVOM01000001.1, forward strand.
TCTAGACCTAAAGAACACGCCAGCTCAAATGGAATGGCCATAATTTTATCTTTGGCTAAGAGTGCTTTTTCCAGCAGAACGACTTTTTTCATACGTTCATCTTCTTTGACAGCAACACGCTTTAAAAACTGTTTTTCTTCTAGTTTTTTAATAATTGGGGTTAAGGTGCCTGAGTCAAAAAAGGTTTTTTGTCCAATCTCGGTCAGCGTCACATTGTCCTGCTCGTATAAAGCCAACAAAACAATAAATTGCGGATAGGTCAGATCGTAAACCTGTAAGCGTGGACGGTATTGACGAACCATGGCATTGGTTGCGGAATACATGGCAAAACACACGCGGTTTTCTAAAAGTGGGATGTCCGCCATGTTGCATGTCCTTGGGGTGTTAATGTCTGTAAAGCAGTATAAATGAAATAGGGATAAAAGTGTATTGTGTATAATAATCTTGCGCACAAGTTAATTGTGTGCGATATTTATTTGAGGTTGAGATCGATTCAGAACTTGAAGCGACTTTAATTAATGACATTTTGATGAATGGAAGAGATGTAATGACTACAATTTATGATTTTCAGGCCGAACTGTTGGAAGGTGAGCAAAAGAATCTGGCCGATTATCAGGGCAAGGTTTTATTGGTGGTGAATACCGCTAGCCAATGTGGTTTAACCCCGCAATTTAAAGGTTTGGAGCAGTTATATCAGGACTATCAACAGCAAGGCCTGCTGATTTTAGGTTTTCCTTGTAACCAATTTGCGCAGCAAGACCCTGCGAGTAATGAAGAGATCGGCAGCTTTTGCCAGCGTAACTATGGAGTCTCTTTCCCAATGTTTGCCAAAGTTGATGTGAATGGTCCTACAGCACATCCGCTGTATCAGTATTTAACCACTGAAGCTAAAGGTATTTTAGGTAGCCAAAGCATCAAGTGGAATTTCACTAAGTTTCTCATTAACCAAAAAGGACAGGTGGTGAAACGCTATGCGCCGATTGTTAAACCTGAAAAAATTGCCAAGGATATTCAACGCCTTTTGACTTAATGGAGAAAGTGTGGAAAGGAGCTGTCGCGTGGTAATAGACATATACTCCCTTTGTTGAATTAAGCAGTTAGCATTTGATTTGTTACTGTAATGTTTTGTAGTTATTTGAATAAAATAGATTTTTTAATCTTTAATTATTACACAACTTGTTGCACCCAAACCTGAAAACTTCGCTATACTTTTTGCCAAGTTTAAAAAATTTGAGCGTGAGAATTATGCGTGTACTGGTAGTGATGGACCCGATTGAAACGGTGAATCTGAAAAAAGATTCCACCATGGCCATGTTATGGGCAGCAAACCGTCGCGGACATGAGCTGGGTTATGCATTACAACACGATTTATATATCGATCAAGGCAAAGCCTTTGGTCTGATTTCTCCCTTAAAAGTGTTTGAAGATTACGATCATTATTATCATTTGGGTGAACAGCAAAAAGAGTCCTTGGCCGATTACGATGTGATTTTGATGCGTAAAGATCCACCATTCGACATGAACTTTGTCTACACCACCTATATCTTGGAACAAGCGGAACGTGAAGGCGCGTGGATTATCAATAAACCACAGTCCTTACGTGACTGTAATGAAAAACTGTTTGCCACGCAGTTCCCCGAACTGCAAGTCCCTACATTAGTGACTTCACAACAAAGCCTGATCCGTGAATTTATCAAAGAACATGGTGATGTGATTGTGAAGCCTCTCGATGGGATGGGTGGCATGGGAATTTTCCGTTTATATCAAGATGGTGTGAACATTGGCTCAACTTTGGAAATGTTGACGGAAATGGGCACACGTCCGATTATGGCGCAGCGTTATATTCCTGAAATTGTGGAAGGGGATAAACGTATCTTGCTGGTCAATGGTGAACCTATTCCGTACTGTTTGGCGCGTATTCCACAAAACGGTGAAGTCCGTGGGAATTTGGCCGCAGGTGGTTTGGGTCAAGGACGTCCTTTGACTGAAAACGACAAGGCGATTGCTGCAAAAGTGGGACCCTTCTTACGTGAAAAAGGTTTGGTTTTTGTCGGACTTGATGTGATTGGCAATTATGTGACCGAGATTAATGTCACCAGTCCAACCTGTATTCGTGAGATTGATGCGCAATTTGGTACCTCGATTGCCGATGATTTATTTGATGTCTTGGAAGTAGGCAAAGCCAGCTAAAACGACAGAAAAGGAACCTGAAATGGTTCCTTTTTTACTTCATGGAGATGGTTGGTTTTGAAATAGAGCTGTGCTTTGCTGCAAAGTGTATCAATTTGGTTGAAAATAAAGCGGATTATGTTGCCAGACACTACAAATTTTCATCCTACTCAAATGTATGCACTCAGATTGTATTTCTAGGCGCTAAAATGACGCGAATTGGGCTTTAGAATGATGTTAAATAATTGATTCCAATCACCTTCCTGGTTTTAATTTTAAATCTAGCCAATTGCGCTGTCGAGCCTGATTGTGTGCTGTAGTTTGAGTAAAAATGCACATCTGATAACAAATCTAGTTTAAACTTGAAAATCAGTAGAAAAAAACAATCAAATGCCTGTTGAAAAAAAGTAAATAATCTTTCGCGGCTATGCGTTTGTGATTACAATTGATCGCTTAAAATTGAATTTTGTTTCCATATTTTTAGAATTGAAGAATTAGACTGTGACCGAAGCAACACAAACAAAGCCGAAACATGTAATGATGATGGCTGCCGGAACGGGCGGGCATGTTTTTCCAGCACTTGCTGTGGCTAAGGAATTACAGCAACAAGGCTGCCAAGTCTCGTGGCTTGCTACGCCTACAGGTATGGAAAATCGCCTGCTTAAAAATCATGATATCCCAATTTATCAAATTGATATTCAAGGTGTGCGCGGCAATGGCTTAGTCCGCAAAGTATTGGCACCCTTTAAAATTTTAAAAGCCACTTTAAGTGCAATGCGTTACATGAAGCAGCTCAAAGTCGATGCCGTCGCGGGCTTTGGGGGGTATGTCGCTGGGCCTGGTGGATTGGCTGCGCGCGCATTGGGTATTCCTGTGATTATTCATGAGCAGAATGCGATTGCGGGTTTTACCAATACGCAGTTATCACGTATTGCCAAAACAGTGTGTCAGGCTTTTCCAAACACCTTTGCGACACAAGATAAAATTGTGACCACAGGTAATCCCGTCCGCAAAGAGATTACGGAAATTTTAAATCCGTCTTGGCGTTATCAAGAACGTGAAAAAGCTGGAGCTACGCTTCGAGTTTTAATTGTGGGTGGCTCGTTGGGTGCACAAGCGTTAAATGAGCGTGTTCCTGAAGCATTGAAGCAATTGAATGTGCCGTTAAGCGTTTATCATCAGTGTGGTCAAAACCATGCAGATACGACCCAAGCGCGTTATGCCGATGCCCCTGAACAGCTTCAGGTTGAAGTTCACCCTTTTATTGAAGATATGGCCAAAGCCTATAGCGATGCCGATTTAATTATTTGCCGTGCTGGGGCGTTAACCGTGACCGAGATTGCGACTGCGGGTGTGGCTGCGGTTTTTGTTCCGCTGCCAAGTGCAGTGGATGATCACCAAACGGCCAATGCAAAGTTTTTAGCCAATATCGGTGCAGCCAAAATTTGCCCACAAGCAAGCATGACGCCCGAGAGTTTAAAAGAATTATTATTACCCTTGATGAACCGTCAGTTATTGTCTGAAATGGCAGTGAAAGCACGTCAGCAAGCACAACCCGATGCAACCCAACATGTGGTTCGTTTAATTCAAGCATTGTAAACCGAGTATTTTATGTCGCCATCTACGCCTGCTGATCAAGCAAAAAAGTTAATTAAAGTGCCAGAAATGCGCCGTATTAAGCACATCCATTTTATTGGGATTGGTGGTGCGGGTATGTGTGGTATTGCTGAAGTGCTCAAGAACCAAGGCTACAAAGTCTCAGGTTCAGATATCAAAGCATCAAAAACCACGGCTCAGCTTGAAGAAAACGGCATCAAAGTCTATATCGGGCATACCGCTGAAAATATTCAAGGGGCAAACGTGATTGTGGTGTCGACTGCAATTGATGCAGAAAACCCAGAAATTAAAGCAGCCATTGAAACGCGTACACCTGTGGTGCGCCGTGCAGAAATGCTGGGTGAGCTGATGCGCTACCGTCATGGGATTGCTGTTGCGGGAACGCATGGTAAAACCACGACCACTAGCCTTGTCACGTGTATGTTGGCAGAAGAAAATCTCGACCCAACTTATGTGATTGGCGGTTTGCTGAATCGTACTGGTGTGAATGCAGCACTGGGCGCGAGTCGTTTTATCGTGGCAGAGGCAGATGAATCAGATGCTTCATTCTTGCATTTGCAACCAATGGCCACCATCGTGACCAATATTGATGCAGACCACATGGACACCTACGGTGGTAGCTTTGATGTCCTAAAAGATACCTTTGTACAGTTCTTACAAAAACTACCGTTTTACGGCTTGGCTGTGGTGTGTGGCGATGATGCCAACATTCGTGAAATCATGCCGCGTATTGGTCGTCCATTGATCACGTATGGTTTTAACGAAGACAATGACATTCGTGCAGTGGATATTGAACAAGAAGGCATGCAGTCGCACTTTACCGTATTGCGTAAAGATCGTGAGCCTTTACGTTTAACCATCAATTTGCCGGGTTTGCATAATATTTTAAATGCGCTTGCAGCAATCGGTATTGCAACCGATGAAGGGGTATCTGATGCTGCGATTGCACGTGCGTTAGAAAGTTTCAGCGGCGTAGGCCGTCGTTTCCAAGTCCAGGGCGAATTTGACATCGACGGCGGTAATGTGAAATTGGTGGATGACTATGGTCACCATCCAAAAGAAGTCGAAGCGACCATTAAAGCTGCACGAGCAAGCCATCCAGACCGCCGTTTAGTGATGATGTTCCAGCCGCACCGTTTTAGCCGTACCCGTGACTGTTTCGATGACTTTGTGGATGTATTGTCACATGTCGATCAGCTGTTGCTGCTTGAAGTCTATCCTGCGGGTGAAAAACCGATTGTGGGGGCAGATAGTCGTTCATTGGCGCGTAGTATTCGTTTACGTGGCGATGTAGAGCCGATTTTGATCGATCCAGTCGAAGGTAATTTGCAGCATGCGTTGAAAAAAGTGTTACAAGCGGATGACTTGTTATTGACGCAAGGCGCAGGTAATGTGGGGGCTATCTCGGTTGAGCTTGCAAGCAATCATTTATATTTAAAATAATCACGTTTTGTGATTACTCAATGAATAAAACAGTCATAAAGTTTAAGGATATCAACGTGTCAAATGCTTCAAAATTCGGCAAAGTAGCGGTGTTGCTTGGTGGTAAGTCTGCTGAGCGTGAGGTTTCTCTAGATAGTGGTGCAGCTGTACTTGAAGCATTGGTTCGTTCGGGTGTAAATGCAGAAGCTTTTGATCCGCAAGAGCGTAGTGTGACCGAATTGGTCGGTTATGACCGTGCGTTTATTGTGTTACATGGTCGCGGTGGAGAAGACGGTCAAATCCAAGGGGTCTTGGAGTGGCTCAATATCCCGTATACCGGAACAGGCGTACAGGGTTCTGCTATTGGCATGGATAAAGTTAAAACCAAGCAAGTTTGGCAGGGTTCAGACTTACCGACAGCACCCTATCGCATCATTAGCCAAGAGTCAGATTTAGCTGAAGTGGTGGCGAATTTGGGTCTTCCACTGATTATCAAACCGGTACACGAAGGTTCAAGTGTCGGCATGAGTAAAGTTGAAAAAGCAGAAGATTTGGCAGAGGCAATTGCCAAAGCGACCCAACACGATGCTGTGGTGATGGCTGAAAAATGGATTACGGGACGCGAGTTCACTATTTCATTTTTAAATGGTCAACCGCTACCTGTGATTCGTCTACAACCGCCTGCGGATGTGGCTTTTTATGATTATGAAGCGAAATATCAACGTAATGATGTGGAATACGGAATTCCGTGTGGCTTAAGCACTGAAGAAGAGCAAAAGTTGCAAGCGCTTTGCCTCCGTGCATTCCAAGCGGTGGGAGCAAGTGGTTGGGGTCGTATTGATGCGATGCAAGATGAGCAAGGCAATTTCTGGTTACTAGAAGTGAATACAGTACCTGGGATGACCAGTCACTCTTTGGTGCCGAAAGCTGCAAATGCAGTGGGTTATAGCTTTGATGCGCTTTGTGTCCAAATTTTAGAGCAAACACTGACAGGTGCGGCTCACTAAATGGCGCAATTACCTGCTTCTATGCGCCGTAAACGCGCAGCGATTACTTCGATACACGATAAACCACCGACGCGTAAGGAAAAGCTTGCCAACTTCGGTGGTTGGGTGATGTTGGTCGTTGCCGTGGCGGTGCTGTTGGTTGGTATTTATGGCTTATATCAAGTCATGACAGATGCACGAGTGGCCGAACTTGATGTAGTAGGTGTACGTTCTGAGGCGGAAAAAAATCAGGTGATGGGACATGTTTCACCAGCCATTACTCATAATTATTTCACCTCAGATTTAGAAGAAATTCGTGATCGAACTTTAGAGCTGGCTTGGGTTGATCGTGTGGTGGTTTCGCGCGCATGGCCGAATGCGATTCGCGTTCGCGTCATGCCACGGCATGCAATTGCACGTTGGGGGACAGGGCGTCTCTTAAGTGACAGTGGTGACGTATTTAGCGAAGTGACACCGAAAAATAATCAGAATTTGCCTTTATTACACGGCCCAATCAGTCAGTCTAAAATGATGATGCGCCGTTATAATGAAATTAATCAATTATTCCAGCCAGTCAACCTTCGTTTAAAAGAATTATATTTAACGGAGCGTATGACTTGGTTTATGCAGTTCGATTCAGGTTTACGTGTTATCGTAGATCAGGATCAAACCATGAGTAAGCTGCAACGTTTGAGTTATTTGGCTCAAAGTGATTTGAAGCCAGTTTGGGCCAAAGTATCTGCCATTGATTTGCGTTATCGGAATGGCTTGGCCATCCAATGGAAGAATGCTGCCGCACCAAAGATAGCAAATGGTCATTTTGTTGTAACGATTGATGACACAAGCATTGCAGGCGGAGCAGCAGCAAAGCCATAATACTTGGCTTTAAAACAGAGGCATAAAGCCATAAATTAAACAAACATGTGATGGTAGTAGTAAATAATGAATGAAGCGGTTCCCTCAGTTGTTGCGATTGACATTGGGACGCACAAAGTTTCAGTTTTGATTGGTAAGGTACATGCGCCAGACAATATCCAAGTGATAGGAATGGCAACTGCTCGTAACCGAGGCATGAATAAAGGAAAAATTGTAAGTCTTGATAAAGTCATTACAGCGATAAAAAATGCCGTGCAAGAAGCAGAAGATATGGCTGAATGCCGTGTCCATTCCGCGTGGGTCTCAATCCCAAGTGCCGAGTTAAAAAGCTTTTATGCCTCTGGACGAACGCCAGTTGAAAATACTGACCATACAATTACAACAAGTGAAGTGGTTCGTGCATTAGAGTTGGCCAAAGCCAGCCACATGACCTCGGATCATTATTTGGTTAGTGCTGTTCCACTGGGCTTTGAGCTGGATGACTCCACTGAGTGGGTACAAAACCCAATACGGATGTCTGCCCACAGCATGATTGGTCATTATCAGTTGATGATGTTACCAATTAGCACCATGCAAAACCTTGATCGGGCCTTAAAAGGTGCGAACATCGGGGTGGAGAAACTGGTGGTGTCTTGTCTGGCAACGGCAGAAGCGAGTCTACTCAAAGATGAAAAAGAGTATGGCGTTTGTTTAGTCGATATTGGTGCAGGTACCACCAACATTGCGGTGTATTTGGATGGTCGTTTGGCGTTGACACATACTTTGCAGCGTGGTGGCGAACATGTCACCCGTGATATTGCAGCTGTGTTACAAACCACCACTGAAGAAGCTGAGCGAATTAAATTACTCTATGGGTGTGTCGACATTAAGTCGGTTAAACCGGACCATATGATTCAGATCCAAGGGATTGATGGTCCGCAAACGATTAGTCGTATTGAGCTGACTGAAATCGTGATTGCGCGTTATGAAGAAATCTTAGGCCAAGTTCGCCAAGAGCTAGAGCGTAATGGTGCGATTCATGGTTTGTATCATGGTGTGGTGTTAACTGGTGATGCCAGTCAAATTGAAGGGATGGTGACGTTGACTCGTCGTATGTTGGGTGTGTCTGCGCATTTGGGTAATCCACCTGTGCAAGTGACAGCAGATGAGCAAAATATTGCCGCACTGCGTCGCTCTCAGTATGCCACTGCCGCAGGTTTATTGATGTTTAGTCAGAGCGAAACACAAGAAACCATAGTGGAACCAGAAGATACAGAAAAACTGTCCCTGATTAAACGCGTTGGACGTGCTTGGTCTGGACTCAATGAAAAGCTGAAATCTGTTTTTTAAGTTGAATTTTTTTGGAATATTGTTAAGAAGTTGTACAACGCATCGCTTAAACTTGACAAGCTATGGCTTGCACAGCATGCTTAAAAGCAATTTTGTTTATTAAGATCAAGGCAGTATACGGGCTTAAGTGACTGCCAATAACGAATTAGGAAATCTATAGGTCATGGCCTCATTTGAATTTTTAGAAGATGATCAAACCGATAGCAACGGTCAAGCCCGTTTTACTGTGTTTGGTGTTGGTGGTGCAGGTGGTAACGCCGTACAACACATGCTTGAGTCAGATATTCAAGGTGTAAAATTTGTATGTGCCAATACGGACAAGCAAGCGCTAGACCGTATGAATGCACAATTCAAAATCCAGTTGGGTGAGCAAAGTACCCGTGGCTTGGGTGCAGGTGCCAATCCAAATGTCGGTCAAGCAGCGGCTGAAGAAAGTCGTGACTTGATTCGTCAACACCTTGAAGGCACTGACATGGTGTTTGTCACTGCCGGTATGGGTGGTGGTACAGGTACAGGTGCTGCGCCGGTAGTTGCTGAAATTGCTAAAGAAATGGGCATTTTAACTGTAGGCGTGGTAACGACACCGTTTAATTTTGAAGGTAAACGTCGTCTTCAGTCTGCGGAGCAGGGCATTGAAGCATTAGAAGCGCATGTTGATTCGTTAATCATCATTCCAAACCAACGCTTGTTAAAAGTTTTCCGTGACATCTCAATGAAAGATGCCTACAAAAAAGCGGATGATGTCTTGTTAAATGCGGTCCGTAGTATCTTTGATTTGGTAGTACGCCCAGGTCATATTAACCTTGACTTCGCTGACTTGAAAACTGCGATGAGCACACGTGGTTATGCCATGATGGGTGCGGGTTTAGGTCGTGGTGAAAACCGTGCACGTCAAGCGGCTGAACAAGCGATCCGTAGCCCATTGCTAGATAATGTCACCATTATGAATGCCAAAGGGATTCTGATTAATGTGACGGGTGGTGATGACGTTACGTTTGGCGAAATCGAAGAAATTACCGACGTTGTAAACCAAATTGTCGATCTAGACGAAGGCCAAGTCTTCTATGGCACCGTATTTGATCCAGATGCGCGTGATGAAATCAGTGTCACTGTCATTGCAACCGGTTTGACTCGAAATTCAGCAGATTCTGCTGAGCCAGTGAAGCGCCCAAGTGCACATGTGCAGGTAGCACAACATGGGCATGCAGCGCAAGCGGTTGTTGAAGATGATGATGTGCCTGCAATCCAGCGTCAGAACCAAGACGTGGCTGCTGCAGCAAGTTCTGCATCGACAGTGAGTGCTGCACGCTCAACTCCAATGAGTATTCAAGATTACTTGAAAAATCAACAACGTAAGTAGTGTTTGTCTATGTGGTTAAGCCGCATGTGATGAAGAAAAGGTAGTCTCTGACTACCTTTTTGTTTTTTATCAATGGCTAAATATGCTAACGTATAGCGGTTTAGTGGTGAGATGATATGAAACATGTTGAAACAAAGAACTCTACAACGTGTCGTTAAAGCAAGCGGCATTGGTTTGCATAGTGGTCAAAAAGTCTTAATTAACTTTGTGCCACATCATGCGGACGGAGGAATTGTGTTTCGTCGTATCGATCTCAATCCACCCGTCGACATTCGTGCAAATGCGATGTTGATCCAAGAAGCCTTCATGTGTTCAAACCTAGTTCAAGAAGATGCCAAAGTCGGTACCATTGAACATGTTATGAGTGCAATTGCAGGTCTGGGTATTGATAACCTGATCATTGAAGTGTCTGCCTCTGAAGTACCAATTATGGATGGCAGTGCAGGTCCGTTTATTTACTTGCTCATGCAAGGCGGCCTTAAAGAACTGGATGCCCCTAAAAAATTTATAAAAATACTCAAACCTGTTGAAGCACTCATCGACGACAAGCGCGCCATTTTCCGCCCACATGAGGGTTTTCAACTCAACTTTACCATTGACTTCGACCATCCCGCTTTTAAGAAAGAATATCAGTCTGCCACTATTGATTTTTCAACCGAAACCTTTGTTTATGAAGTCAGTGAAGCCCGTACTTTTGGTTTCATGAAAGATTTGGATTATCTCAAAGCCAATAATCTCGCTTTGGGGGCGAGTTTAGACAATGCCATTGGAGTCGATGAAACCGGTGTGGTGAATGAAGAAGGTTTACGCTTCTCAGATGAATTTGTTCGTCACAAAATATTAGATGCGGTGGGGGATCTTTACTTGCTCGGCCACCAAATTATTGCCAAATTTGATGGATATAAGTCTGGGCATGCTTTGAATAATCAATTATTGCGCAATGTCCAAAGTGATCCAAGCAGCTATGAAATTGTAACATTTAATGACGAAGATCAGTGTCCAATTCCTTATGTGAGTGTGACTTAAGTCATTGTCTTTATTGTGTGATGTTATATTGTAACAATAAAAAGTGTGATGAATTGATCATTTTAAAAACGCAATTCTGAAGCTAGTCGAGACGAGGTTACTTTTTTTTGCTTGCCAAACGGCGCATTGCTTGGCTAAGCTTAGGGTCGCTCACAAAGTCAGCAGCACCTCGAATTAAGTCTTGAGTTTCTGTGCTTAGCGATCTTGAAATAGATTGTATCTTTGCGGGTGTTTGAGAGGGGATTCTCAAACGAACTTGGAGTTTTTGTAGGTCTTTAAACTCATCAAGTTCCGACAGTTGTGCAATATATTGTTTTTGAAGGTAACCAAGTTGACTAATCATCGCTTGATTTTCGCCGGTAATCGTCAAAATACCATATTGATAACAAACAACCTGCCACTGCTCTGGTTGCGGTAGGATAGGTTGAATCAGTTTTGTAAGTTTCTGCCATGCAGTCACTTGCTTTGAGAGAAACGTTAAGTTTCCTGTTTTTATGTGTTTTCTGGTTTGTTGAAAGAGATTCACTGGTTCGGACATACATATTTCCTTCATGTTAATGTCTTAATCTTATGCGCTTCTTTCGGTAGATATCAAGGACGAGATCACGCAAGAAACATTCGTAAGAACAGTTTTAAGAGGTTTTTTATGCATATGCGACGTATTTTGTTGGCTTTTTCTTTTGCGGCATCGGCTGCTTCAGTAGCCTTCGCTGATTTGGTAGAACTCAATACAAATAATGCATCTTCGGATCGAATTGAGCAATTGACACGCACTTTATCAGAAGGTGCTTATACTGAATCTAATGATATTGATGTTCCTGCCGAAACGAAAATGACCGTTCAGCTCCGTGAAAAAACGGTTGAACTTAACAACGCTTCACTGTCGAAAAAATACGGTTCAGAATTCTCTGCAAAAAGTTTTTCAAATAATGCATATTCGTGGTTAGTGACACACCCACTTCCAAGCGCACGTGTGAGCTCAAGTTACGGCGGCCGTACTATGAATGGTCGTGCTGAGCGCCACTCAGGTCTAGATCTTGCTGCGCCAAGCGGTACACCGATTTATGCGACAGGTCCAGGGATTGTGACCAAGTCAGGTTGGGGTACGGGCTATGGTCAATACGTTGAAATTAACCATGACAATGGTTACATCACGCGCTATGCCCATGCATCACGTTTAATTGCTCGTGTTGGCGACCGTGTAGACGCGGGTGAACATATTGCCAATGTTGGTTGTACAGGTCGTTGTACTGGCCCACATTTACACTATGAAGTAGTTAAAGATGGTCAACGCAAAAACCCATCGACTTATCTAGCAATGTTGCCTTAAATCCGATTTGATCGATGATCCGAACTTACCGTTGGTCTGATGCTTGAAAAAGGAATACAGCTCTGACGAAATCTAAGTTAGCATCAAAAAGCAGCATTAAATGTATAAAAAACCGCCTAAATTGGCGGTTTTTTGTTATCTTGGGTAACGAATGGTCAATGACTATTTAGTTGCTAAATAGTATGGCTCAGCCATATTCAGCTGTAGCGATACTCTTATAGGACGAAAGTATGATACATATTAGCGTATAAGATTAGGATATCGAAATAGGTGAATTATGGCGTTTTATGGTGATACTGACGCGCAAGAAACGCAAGAATGGCAAGATGCGTTTGACTCCGTTTTACAACACATGGGGACTGAGCGTGCAGCTTTTCTACTAGAAAAACTGTATCAACAAGCAATCGCTAAACATGTCCCTATTCAGCGTTTAAACACGCCTTATTTAAATACAATTTCAGTGGCTGAAGAACCTGCAATGCCAGGCGATCAAGACATGGAGCGTCGTATCCGTGCGTTGATTCGTTGGAACGCCTTAGCGATGGTACTCCGTGCCAATAAAACGGGTGATGACTTAGGTGGTCACTTGGCAAGTTTTGCATCTTCAGCAACATTATATGATGTGGGTTTTAACCATTTCTTCCGCGCGAATAGTGATAGCTTTGGCGGTGACATGATCTATTATCAAGGTCACTGTGCGCCAGGAATCTATGCGCGTTCATTCCTTGAAGGTCGTTTGACTGAAGAGCATCTAAACAATTTCCGTCGCGAAGTGGACGGTGTTGGCTTACCTTCTTATCCGCATCCATACTTAATGCCTGATTATTGGCAGTTCCCAACGGTATCGATGGGTCTTGGCCCAATCATGTCGATTTACCAAGCACATATTCAAAAATATTTGATGAACCGTGGTTTGATTAAAGAAGAAAATCGCAAAGTTTGGGCATACCTTGGTGATGGTGAGATGGATGAGCCAGAAAGCACAGGTGCAATTTCACTTGCGGGTCGTGAAAAATTAGACAATCTCATTTGGGTTGTAAACTGTAACTTACAGCGTCTAGACGGTCCAGTACGTGGTAACGGTAAAATTATTCAAGAATTAGAATCTTTATTCCGTGGTGCGGGCTGGCGTGTCATTAAAGTGGTTTGGGGCCGTCATTGGGACCCACTACTGGCTAAAGACAGCACTGGTGCTTTAAAAGCGGTTATGGAAGAAACACTGGATGGCGAATACCAACGCTTACAAGTGAAGGGCGGTGCATATGCACGCGAAAAATTCTTTGGTAAATACCCAGAAGCGGCTGAGTTGATTAAAGATTTAAGCGATGAAGATATTGATAATCTAAATCGTGGTGGTCATGACCCGTATAAAGTTTTTGCAGCCTATGCAGAAGCATGTACAGCCAAAGGTCAACCAACTGTAATCTTAGCGAAAACTGTAAAAGGTTATGGTTTGTCTGATGAAATTGAAGCAGTAAACAAAACGCATCAAATCAAAAAGATGCAAATCGAATCTTTAAAATATGTGCGTGATCGCTTCAATTTGCCATTTAACGATGAGCAATTAGAAGAAGTGCCTTTCTATCGTCCAAGCGAAAACTCGCCTGAATTGAAATATATGAAGGCACGTCGTGAAGCACTAGGTGGTTATTTGCCTGCACGTCGCAAAGAAAGTGAACAGTTGGCTATTCCAGAACTTTCTGTCTTTGATGCAGTATTAAAAGGCTCACAAGGCAAAGAACAATCAACCACCATGGTGATGGTTCGTTTAATTGCTGCATTGTTAAAAGAAAAAGCAATTAAAGACCGTGTTGTGCCAATCGTTCCTGATGAAGCACGTACTTTCGGTCTAGAAGGTATGTTCCGTCAGTTAGGTATTTATGCAGCCAATGGTCAGCATTACACGCCTGAAGACCAAGAACAGTTGATGCATTACCGTGAAGCAAAAGATGGTCATATGCTTCAAGAAGGCATTAACGAAGCAGGTGCAATGAGCGCTTGGGCAGCATTGGCAACCAGTTATTCAACCAATAACTTACCCATGATTCCAATGTACATGTACTACTCTATGTTTGGTTTTCAGCGTATTGGCGACATTGCATGGGCTGCAGGTGATGCACAAGCACAAGGTTTCTTATTGGGTGCAACAGCAGGTCGTACCACGCTAAACGGTGAAGGTTTACAACACCAAGATGGTCACTCGCATATTTTAGCCAATACGATTCCGAACTGTGTGTCGTATGACCCATGTTTTGGTTATGAATTAGCAGTTATTGTGCATGATGGTTTACAGCGTATGTACGTGAACCAAGAGCGTATTTTCTATTACTTAACGGTAATGAACGAAAACTACGAGCATCCTGAAATGCCACAAGGTGCTGAAGAAGGCATTAAACGTGGTATGTACTTACTTCAAAAAGATGAAAAAGCCACTGTTCAGTTGATGGGTTCAGGTGTAATTCTGCGTGAAGTCATTAAAGCTGCTCAAATCTTACGTGATGAATACCAAATCCATTCAAATGTATTTAGCGTAACAAGTTTCAATGAACTTGCACGTGATGGTATGGCATGTGAAGAATATAACCGCTTGCATCCAATGAGCGAGAATGTGAAAGAAGCTTGGGTGACTGAGCAACTGCGCGGCACAGAAGGGATCGTAGTTTCTGCAACAGATCATATGCGTGCTTATAGCGAACAAATTCGTGCATATCTTCCAGACAACCGTCCATTCGTAGCATTGGGTACAGATGGTTATGGTCGTTCAGATTCACGCGCTAAATTACGTAGCTACTTTGGTGTAGATGCAGCGCACATTGTGGTTGCCACACTGAAGAAATTGGCTGATGAAGGTGAGGTGGATGCACGCTTAGTGAAAGATGCCATCTCTACATTTGAATTAGATACGGACCGTCCAGTAGCTTGGGCTCCTCAAGCAACGCCATCTGTACACGCTGTAGCTGACTACAAAGAGGAGAAATAAGTATGCAAATTACAACTCCTGATATTGGCGTAGATAAAGCCGTTGTTGCTGAAATTTTGATCAAAGTTGGCGATACCATTGCGGTTGATGACAGTGTTGTTCTATTAGAATCAGACAAAGCATCTGTTGAAGTGCCTAGCACTTCAGCAGGCGTTGTTAAAAGCATTTTAGTAAACTTAGGTGACTCTGTTGCTGAAGGTGCAGCGCTGATTGAGCTGGAAGCCGAGGGACAAACTGAAGCGCCAGCAGTACAAGCACAGGCTGACGTTGTACAAGCTGAAGAAAAGACTGCACCCGCTGCTGTTGCTGAAACGGTTGCACCCGCTGCCACTACAGCATCACAAGTGATTGATGTGCAAGTGCCAGATATTGGTGTGGAAAAAGCAACCGTTGGTGAAATTTTGGTGTCGGTTGGCGATCAAATTGACGTTGATCAAAGCATCCTTGTGGTTGAGTCAGACAAAGCGACTGTGGAAGTCCCGAGTACGATTTCAGGCACAGTGGAATCAATTAGCGTTCAAGTTGGTGACAGTGTTAAAGAAGGTGTGGTGATTCTGACTGTAAAAACAGCAGCTTCAGTTGCACCAGTGACTGCTGAGCCTACTCAAGTTGCAACACCTCAAGCCACCACTGAAGCTCAGCCTGCTGAAGCGGCGCCACAAGTTGCTGCTGCGCCTGTAGGTGCAGTTGAAATTGCAGTGCCTGACTTGGGTGTGGACAAAGCGGCTGTTGCTGAAATTTTGGTGTCAGTAGGTGATACGGTTGAAAAAGACCAAAGTATCATCGTGGTTGAATCAGACAAAGCAACGGTTGAAGTACCAAGTACAACAGCAGGTGTGATTAAAGCCATTCATGTTGCATTGGGACAAAATGTATCGGAAGGTGTGGCTTTGGTGACCATTGAAGGTGAATCTTCATCAGCACCCGCTGCTGCACCTGCGGCGGCTTCTGCTCCAGCGCCTAAAGCTGAAGTTAAAGCGCAGCCTGCGCCAGCAGCACAGTCAGTTGCGGCTCCTGTGTCAGAACAGGGTGCAGACAAGCTGACGAAAGCGCAGAATGACGCCAATGCGAAAGTCTATGCAGGCCCAGCTGTACGCAAGCTGGCGCGTGAATTAGGCGTCGTATTGTCTGAAGTAAGCGCATCTGGCCCGCATGCGCGTGTCATGAAGGAAGACCTGAAAGCATTTGTCAAAGCGCGTTTAACTGCGCCTCAGGCTGCTCCAGCCGCTCAGGCTGCTGCTCAAGTTTCTGGCTTGCCAAAGCTTCCGGATTTCACAGCGTTTGGTGGTGTAGAAGAGAAAGTGCTGACACGTCTGCAACAAGTCTCTATTCCGCAGTTGTCTTTAAACAACTATATTCCGCAAGTAACTCAGTTTGATTTGGCGGATATTACTGAGCTTGAAGCTTGGCGTAATGACCTTAAAGGTAACTTTAAGAAAGATGGTATTAGTTTGACCATTATGGCTTTCATTATTAAAGCTGTTGCGCATTTGCTGAAAGAAGAGCGTGATTTTGCCAGTCACTTGGCTGATGATGGCAAGTCTGTGCTCTTGCGGAACGAAATCCATATGGGCATTGCTGTAGCAACACCAGATGGTTTAACCGTTCCTGTACTCCGTAATCCAGACCAGAAATCGATTAAAGACATTGCGGTGGAGCTCGGTGTATTGGGTCAGAAAGCACGTGATAAGAAGCTTTCGCCGAAAGATCTACAAGGTGCAAACTTCACGATTTCAAGCTTAGGTGCAATTGGTGGTACGGCATTTACACCATTGGTGAACTGGCCACAAGTCGCGATTTTGGGGATTTCTCCAGCGACGATGCAACCAGTATGGAATGGTCAAGGTTTTGATCCGAAACTGATGTTACCGTTGTCACTGTCTTATGATCACCGTGTGATCAATGGGGCCGATGCTGCGCGCTTTACCAATAAGCTGACCAAGTTGCTGAAAGACATCCGTACTTTGCTGATCTGATGATCTGGTTTTTTGGCCTGTAGGTTTCTCTTCTCAAAAGAGAAAAATAGCGGCTGGAAGCACTGCAAAAATACTTCAATAAAGACTCTGCTTCGGCAGGGTCTTTTGTATTTAGAGATTGCCAAAAAACGTATTTTCGCCTAACATTGTGTTACTTCATTGGGGAGTAGCCGCTGTTCCTAAGAACAGGTGATGATCAACATATTTGCTCTAAAACGAGCATGGTCATCATAGCAAAGAACCAAATGAGCTTCTAAAGAGCTTTCTTTTGTTGGCAAGACCTTTGATTTACCACTCTGCAGATTTTTGGCTAGCAGGAGAGGTGAGTCATTGGTATTTGTTATGCTAGCCAGAGAAAGACATCATGTATGAATTCCTCCTCTCTACAGCCATCGTGGCTTTAGCTGAAATGGGCGATAAGACCCAACTGCTCGCATTGTTACTTGCTGCACGTTTCCGTAAACCCGTCCCAATTCTATTGGCTATTTTGCTGGCGACCATTATTAACCATGGCGTCTCTGCTGTTTTAGGCCAATGGATCACCACAGTTTTAAGTCCTGATGCGCTGATCTGGATTCTCTCGATTGGTTTCATTGCTATGGCAGGTTGGATGTTGATTCCTGATCAGTTGGATGATGAGTCAGGCAGTATTAAGAAATGGCAGAAACTAGGGGTATTTGGCGCAACATTTGTGCTGTTCTTCTTGGCCGAAATTGGTGATAAAACCCAAATTGCGACCGTGGCTTTAGCAGCACGTTTTGACAGTATATTTTGGGTGATGTTGGGTACGACTTTAGGGATGATGTTGGCCAATGCGCCAGCGGTCTTTATTGGTGATAAGTTGGCAACTAAGTTGCCAATTGCCTTAATTCATAAAATTGGTGCGGCCATTTTCTTGGTCATTGGTGTTGCGACACTTGTACAGCATTATTTCTTCTAATTTATCGTAAAAAACAGAAATCCTGACATAAAAAATCGGGATTTTTTATTTAAAAATTAGTTTCAATTTATTGATATATGAAATGATATTGGTCGCAAATGCATTGTAAGTTTGTGTAAATCCATATATGTTGTAGGTATTAAAAAGTCTTTTAAGAAAAACAGCATTTTAAGGGGATGGGCATGGCATTTGACCGCACAACGTCACAGGTTTTATATGATGATGGCACACATAAGTGTATTAGCTTTACCAGCTTGGTCAAAGGCGAGGGTGTACAGGCAAATCAGTTTTTAATTATTGACCATGAGCGTGCAGCAGTCTTAGATCCCGGTGGTGATTTAACTTATGTACCGTTGACCATGGAGTTGAATAAATATACCCGTTTGACCAATCTTGATTTTGTGATGGCCTCACACCAAGACCCTGACATTATTACCTCAATGCCGCGTTGGTTGGTCTATACCGAGGCAAAAGTGGTGGCTTCTAAACTGTGGGCACGTTTTTTACCGCATTTGAACTCTGCCTTTATGAGTGAGCGGATGAAAGGCAACTGGTTGGATCGTTTAGTGGAGCTGCCTGACCACGGTCAGGTGATTACGTTGGGGCAGTCTTCGATTATTGCTGTGCCTGCCCATTTTCTACATTCGGTAGGCAATTTTCAGTTTTATGACCCGATTGCCAAGATTCTATTTTCAGGCGATATGGGGGCATCGATGGTGGATGATGCCTCAAAACCTTTGGAAAACTTTGCTGCGCATATTCCTAAAATGAAAGGGTTTCATCAGCGCTATATGTGCAATAACAAAGTGATTCGTTTATGGGTCAATATGGTCCGCACCATGGATGTCGAAATGATTGTACCGCAGCATGGTACACCGTTTATTGGGCAAGAGCAGATTCATCAATTTTTAGACTGGATTGAGACTTTGGAGTGCGGTACAGACTTGATGGATGAGAGTGTTTTTACCTGTCCAACTTAAGTGACAAAATAGTCGTAAATTTTGCTTGTTTGGCAACCACAATTTTTTTAATATTTTCTTCCAAAAAAAGTTTTTGAAAATGAGAATATAAAGGATGTTGTCTCAAGTTCCAACGGAAGATGCCTGTTTAAGCTGCGGGGCATGTTGTGCCTTTTTTAGAGTCTCATTTTACTGGGCTGAAGGCATTTCAATGCCTGAACATTACACAGAGCCAGTGACGGCTGTGTATTCATGCATGGCTGGAACCAATCAAGCCAGCCCACGCTGTATTGCACTGCAAGGTACCATTGGTGAGCAGGTGAGTTGTGGGATGTATGAACAGCGTAGCTCTTCATGTAAAGAAGTTCAAATCGCTGATGATCAATGCAACAAAGCGCGACGTGCGCACAATATGATTCCATTTGTGCAATTGGAAGCGAGCATTGCCGTCAATGATGAAGGTTTTGATCAAGTGTGTTAATCGGTAAAAGCAGAGTCAAGGCTCTGCTTTTTTAGTTTTAGAAGGTAAATCAAATTCATCTTAAAACAAGAAATAAAAAATAAAGGTGAAAATGAAGGTGTCAAATAAAATATGGGTTTTATCACTTTATTTTCTAAGATAAAAAAATAAATTTTCAATTGAAATGAAATTTAAGTTCATATTTGTTTATAATAGCGCACGGAAATTACCAGTGAGACTGCCATGTTGACCATCGTTCAAGACGCGTTAACTTTTGATGATGTCCTATTACTCCCTGCCTATTCTACTGTTCTCCCAAAAGATGTCTCATTAAAGACACGATTCACGCGCGGCATTAATTTAAATATCCCCCTTGTTTCAGCAGCAATGGATACGGTGACTGAATCACGTATGGCGATTGCGATGGCGCAAAACGGTGGTATTGGTATTTTGCACAAGAACATGGATATTGCTGCACAAGCTGCAGAAGTCCGTCGTGTGAAAAAATTTGAAGCAGGAATGGTGAAAGATCCAATTACTGTGACACCTGAAACTACAGTGCGCGAATTGATCTCGATTACTCAAGCCAACAACATCAGCGGTGTGCCTGTTGTGAAAGATGGCAAAGTGGTCGGTATTGTCACAGGTCGCGATACACGCTTTGAAACGAACCTTGAGCAACCTGTAAGTAACATCATGACCGGTCAAGACCGCCTTGTGACTGTTCGTGAAGGTGAATCGAAAGAAAATATTCAAGCTTTACTGCAAAAGCACCGTATTGAAAAAGTTTTGGTCGTTGGAGAACACAACGAACTCAAAGGTTTAATTACAGTCACTGACTTCCGTAAAGCGGAAAGCTATCCAAGCAGCTGTAAAGATGACCTTGGTCGCTTACGCGTGGGTGCTGCAGTCGGTACAGGTGTAGAAACACCAAGCCGTGTAGAGGCTTTGGTTGAAGCGGGTGTAGATGCAATTGTCGTAGATACGGCGCATGGCCACTCTGCGGGTGTGATCGAGCGTGTACGTTGGGTGAAAGCGAATTACCCACAAGTTCAAGTGATTGGCGGTAACATTGCAACTGGTGATGCTGCATTGGCACTCCTTGATGCAGGTGCAGATGCGGTCAAAGTCGGTATCGGCCCAGGTTCAATTTGTACCACGCGTATTGTAGCGGGTATTGGCATGCCGCAGATTTCTGCGATTGATAGCGTTGCCAATGCATTGAAAGATCAAATTCCATTAATCGCAGATGGTGGTATTCGTTTCTCTGGGGATATGGCGAAAGCGATTGGCGCGGGTGCGAGTACGATTATGGTCGGTTCACTCCTTGCCGGGACTGAAGAAGCACCAGGTGAAGTGGAGTTCTTCCAAGGTCGTTACTATAAAGCGTATCGTGGTATGGGGTCATTGGGCGCGATGGCAGGCGCAACAGGTTCTGCGGATCGTTATTTCCAAGACTCTAAAGCAGGTGCTGAGAAACTTGTTCCTGAAGGGATCGAAGGTCGTGTGCCATACAAAGGGCCAATGGGTAACATCGTGCACCAAATGATGGGTGGTTTACGTTCTTCTATGGGCTATACGGGTTCATCTGTGATTGAAGATCTACGTCAAAATGCGAAGTTTGTGAAAATCACTTCGGCAGGTATGTCGGAGTCACATGTTCACGACGTGACGATTACCAAAGAAGCACCGAACTATCGCGTGGGCTAATTCAGCTATACCAATTGTTCAAAGTAAAAGCCGTCATTTTTATGACGGCTTTTTCGTTTTGGTGTAAAGTGGTGGCAGTAAAAAAGTGATGATTTAGATCACCATTAAGAAGTGAGTAAAATATGAGTTATTTTGGTACCGATGGTATTCGCGGTAAGTTTGGCGTCCTCCCTATTACCCCTGAATTTGCCCTTAAACTAGGCTTTGCCGCAGGGAAAGTTTTAAAACGCCACAGTAAAAAATCAAAACCATTGGTGGTACTTGGTAAAGACACACGTTTATCGGGTTATATTTTAGAGTCAGCATTACAAGCGGGTTTAAACGCAGCAGGGGTGTATGTACATTTACTAGGCCCATTGCCAACCCCAGCGATTGCACATTTGACCCGTGCTTTACACGCAAGTTTGGGCATTGTGATTTCAGCATCACATAATCCTTATTTTGATAATGGGATCAAGTTCTTTTCCAGTGAAGGCAAGAAACTACCAGATGCTATTCAAGAAGAAATTAACCAAGAATTAGAAAAAGACCTCATCATTGATGATATTGCCAACTTAGGTAAAAGTGTCCGTGTAAAAGATGCCAATGGTCGTTATATTGAGTTTTGTAAATCCACATTTCCCTATCATTATGACTTGAATGATTTAACGATTGTGGTGGATTGTGCCAATGGTGCTGCATATAACGTGGGTCCATCGGTCTTTCGTGAGCTCGGTGCCAAAGTCATTGCCATTCATAATGAGCCTAACGGTGTAAATATCAATGAACAATGTGGTTCGACCCATCCTGAGCATTTGCAGCAACTCGTAGTGAAACACAAAGCTGATTTGGGTATTGCCTTTGATGGGGATGCAGACCGCGTTATTTTGGTTGATAAAGATGGCAAGCTGATTGATGGCGACCATATTCTATATATCTTAGCAACACAGAGCGCTAAAAAGCCTGCTGGAATAGTGGGTACCTTGATGTCAAACATGGCTTTAGAGTTGGCATTGGATAAAGCGGGTGTAGCGTTATTACGGGCCAAAGTAGGTGATCGTTATGTCCTACAAGGCCTAGAAGAAAAAGGTTGGGTCATTGGCGGTGAGCCATCAGGGCATATCTTAACCTTGGACAAAAGTACCACGGGTGACGCCATTATTGCGGCCCTACAAGTCCTTACCGTGATGGTCGAGCAGAAGAAAGCGCTGCATGAATTGGTTGCTGACTTTAAGCTTCTACCGAATGTGTTGGTGAATGTACGTTTAGAGGCGATGTTTGACCCTTATACGGTGCCTACTTTGGTGGCTGAATTTGATAAAGCAGAGCAACAGCTCAAAGGTCGTGGTCGTTTGTTGATTCGTAAATCAGGCACTGAGCCTGTAATTCGTGTCATGGTGGAAGGGGATGATCTCGATGAAGTCAGCACTTTAGCGAATGCATTGGCTAATGCCGTACGTGCGAATGCAGCTTAATAAGGAGTGAAGAAATGAGTGATTTAATTAAAGATCTCAGCGAGCTTCGTTTAAGTTATCAAAAAGGCGAGCTGCGTGAAGATCGAGTAGAAACCAATCCACATACTCAGTTCTTGCTTTGGTTTAATCATGCCTTAGAAGCTCAGTTACACGAACCCTATGCCATGTCATTGGCGACAGCAACTGCGCAGGGTCGTCCACATGTGCGAACGGTATTGTTACGTGGTGCAACCGAAGCCGGGTATGATTTTTATACCAATTATGACAGCCAAAAAGGCAATGATCTGGCTGAAAACCCATATGCTGAGTTACTGTTCTATTGGCAAGAGCAGGAACGTCAGATTCGCATTGGTGGTAAAGTAGTCAAAATTTCTGAAGCTGAATCAACCGACTACTATCATAAGCGTCCACGAGATAGTCAAATTGCAGCACATATCAGTACACCACAAAGTGGTGTGATTGAAAGCCGTGAAGTCTTGCAACAACGTTTTGAGCAATTGCAAAGCCAAGTTGAAGGTAAATCAGAGCTGAATAAACCCCTCTTTTGGGGTGGCTACCGTATCGAGCCTGACTATTATGAGTTTTGGCAAGGGCGTCCGAACCGTTTACATGACCGTTTAAGTTATGAAAAACAGCAAGATGTTTGGATGCTGAAGCGTTTGATGCCATAAATGTCAGCCATTCAAATTAAGCAAAGACCCTTTATTACCTGTCCTGAATTATTTCAGGACATTCCTGCGTTTATTGCAGAAATTTTAGCCCGCCGTGGGGTGGCGTCAACGCAGGAGCTGGAGTTAAAGCTCAAGCATTTACTGGCCCCTAGTCTGAAAGGCTTAAATGAAGCGATTCAGTTGATGGATGCTGCGATTGATCAGCAACACAAAATCGTGATTGTGGGTGATTATGATGCAGATGGTGCAACCAGCACAGCTTTAATGATCTTGGCTTTGCGAGAAATGGGGGCGCAGGTAGAGTATCTGGTTCCAGACCGCTTTAAATATGGTTATGGCTTAACGCCTGCGATTGCGGATTTAGCATTTACCAGCTTTACACCTGATTTATTGATTACCGTTGATAATGGTATTTCCAGTCATGACGGCGTGAAACAAGCGCAAGATCATGGTATGCAGGTGATTATTACCGATCACCATTTGACCACCAAACCGACTCCCAGTGCCCAAGCGGTAGTGAATCCGAACCAGTTGGGGTGTGATTTTCCAAGTAAAGCCTTAGCTGGGGTCGGCGTGGCCTTTTATGTCTTGGCCAATTTATCAACCTATCGTAAAAAACTGAATAAGTCTTCGGCAGTCATGAGTCAGTATTTGGATTTGGTGGCCTTGGGGACTTATGCCGATGTTGCTAGTCTTGACTATAACAATCGTATCTTGGTTGATGTTGGCCTGAAGCGTATTCAACAACATTTATGTCGTCCGGGCATCAGCGCTCTACTGGAGATTGCAGGTCGAGAAGCTGCAAGTTTAAAAGCGCAAGATTTGGGGTTTGTACTGGGACCACGTATTAATGCGGCAGGTCGTATGGAAACCATGGATATCGGTATTGAATGTCTGTTGGCACAGGACTTTGCTTCCGCTTATCCATTGGCAGAACAACTGAATCAGTTGAATGTGGAGCGTCGTCAGGTTGAAGCGACGATGAAACAAGAGGCCTTAATAGCCTTGGATCAAATTCAACTGGACGATACGGTCTTACCTGCGGCTTTAATCATGTTCGAGCCGCATTGGCATCAAGGGGTGATTGGCATTGTTGCGGGGCGTTTAAAAGAACAGTTTCATCGTCCGAGTATTGTGTTTGCTGCAGATGAAGATGGGGTACATATCAAAGGTTCTGCCCGTTCGATTGAAGGAGTGCATATCCGCGATGCCATTGAGTGCGTTGCTGAGCAATATCCACATTTGGTCAGCCACTTTGGTGGGCATGCTGCGGCAGCGGGTTTAACCATTCAAAAAGTCTATTTTGAAGAGTTTAAGCAGGCCTTTGAAGTACTGATGGCAGCTCAGGATGAAGGTTTATTTACGGCGACTTTATGGACCGATGGTGAGTTAGCAGCAGAAAATATTCAGGTTGAAACGGTCGATCTTCTACAGCAGATTAGTCCATGGGGGCAAAAGTTTCCAGCACCTATTTTTGAAGGAAACTTTCAAATTTTAGATTTCCGCTGGTTGAAAGAAGTGCATTTAAAATTACGTATAGCTTTAGACAATGGACAGGTTGTAGATGCCATTGCTTTTAATGCTGCAGACAAATACCAGTTCAATGAGATGAACCATCAAATTCGTTTGGTCTATGAGCTGGATAAAAATGAATTTCGTGGCAATGTCAGCGTACAACTTCGCATTTTGCATTTAGAACAACATTAAAAAACCGCTCTATAGAGCGGTTTTTTTACTTTTAATGCAAGGGATTAGAAGCGGAATGTACCATTGATACCGAATGAATCGATTTCATCAACTGTTGTGTAATTTACACCAACTGCAATTGTTGGGGTAAAGAATTTTTGTGCACGAACGCCAAAAACAGTTTCAGAATCATCAGCAGTTGAGTCTGCAATAGAAACGCCTACACTTAAAGTTGGGTCGATATAAAGATCAGCACCTAAGCGATAAGTTGTTTCATCACCAAAATAAGATAAGCCTTCAAAGTTAGCAAAATGGTTGCCAATTTGAGTGACATATTTAGCACGTAAAGATACAGCAGTATCCTCACCTACGGTTACTTGATTTAGAAGATTTGTCATAAAGCCATAGTTTGCAACTTGAACAGGGTCTACGCTTTCATTTGCTGCACCAATAGCCAATAAAAGGCCATTGATTGGTAAGTAACCAACTTCAAGTGCATAACCAGTATTATCGTCGCCTGCAAAGTCAACCTGGTTAATAGTTCCACCCACATAGAATTGTGTATTTGGAATATAGAATTCTCCGCTCAGGCCAACGACATCAATATCTTCGTCGCCATCACCGCTAGCATTAGCATAACCTAAACCAATATTGCTAGCTTTACTTAGGAACGCTGCTTCAGCTAAAGGTGCATTTTTGACTTGAACACCATTTAAATAATATTTGCCATTAATGAAGAATGTATCTAAATCACCTTCTCCATCAAAATCAGTGTTTTCATAGCCCCCATTGATTTCAAATTGATACGCATGAGCAGTACTTAAACCAGCAAGAAGAGCAGTTGCAAGCGCGAGTTTTTTAAACATTATTGAGATTCCCTCTGTTGTAGAAATATGACTGTTTTGTTACAGTTGTTGCTGATTGTACGTAAAATACGCAGCACGTCAATGTACTATTTCTACCTAACTGCTTTATTTTAGGGTATAAAAAAGCACCCTTCCGAAGAAGGGTGCTATTTGAGTAAGGAATTAGACTTAAGCTTAGAAGCGATATTTCGCAGCGACACCAAAGCGGTTGTAGTCAGCATTACCAACTTCACCAAAGCCTACACGACCTTCCAAACTGACTTGTGGTGTAAAGAATTTACGTGCACTCACACCAAACTCATCATTATCGTTGATATCGTTGCTGTAATAATCGACACCAACACTTAGCGTTTTATCAATGAAGTAATCTGCAGCAAGATTGTATTCATCGAGATCACCAAAAGCAGCACCTGCTTCAAGGTTGATGTCTTTACCATTCGAAAGTGTAGTTACATATTTGGCACGTAAAGTCGGGTCTACACCATCATCACGGTCATTATCCCAACCTTTAAGACCTGCGGCAATTAACAAGCCTGGCGCTGGTAAATAACCCACTTCTGCACCATAGGTGGTTAAATCATTGTTTAGGTCATCATTATCTTTCAAGTCATGACCGCTCACATTACCACTTAAATAAAAGTCTGAGTTCGGTACAAAGTACTCTGCACCTACGCCATAAGTATGCGCTTCATTGTCGCCAACTTCGTCATATTGGTATTTTGCGTTAACGTTACTTGCACGGTCTAAGAATGCTGCTTCTGCAAGTGGCGCATTACGTGTTTGAACTGGGTTGAAATAGTATGTGCCATCTACGCCAAAAGAGCCGCTTGAACTACCGTTGTCTGGATCAATTAGGCCAGCTGAAGCACCCACTTCTGCTTGGTATGCATGTGCAGTACCTGTGATCGCTAGAGCGGAAAGTAATGCTGAAGCAATTGCTAATTTTTTCATGGTATGTACCCCTCGTAAGTGGAACTGTATTTCATTAATTTTTTGTTACAACTTCAGTCTAGGGCAAAAAAAAAAAGCGTCAACCAAAGGAAAGTTAATGCTCTGTATCTAAGGTTACATCGTGTAATTTCTAAAATTTAAATGATTGATAATAAATTATAAATTTATAATGTTTTGTTTTATTAAAATTGTGTAGATTCTGTGGATTTCATAATTTTTGACGATATTTTAACCAATTTTAACTCAAAATGTTTAGTCCGTTCGTCTGTTGAGAACACTTCTCAGGTGTGTGTTTTGTGGGATGGTTCGCATTTATATGCAGCTTGATTTTGGATCAAGTGAATACTTTTTTGGAGGCTAAACAGTTTTAATCTCTAGAAAGAAGGGTGTGTTTTTGTCGAATTTGAGATGAATAATCCCAGCCGTCGACTGTGATATAATCAGCGGCTATTTTTCGCTTTATATTGATTGAGAGTAATTCACGTGGAAATTAATCCGTATCTAAACCAATTAAAAGACTTAAACGACCGTGGTCTCACATTACGGGGGTATCTTTGACTACGATCTGAAAAAAGAGCGTTTAGAAGAAGTTCTCCGTGAATTAGAAGACCCAGCGATTTGGAATGATCAAAGCCGTGCACAAGCCATGGCCAAAGAAAAAGGCGAACTTGAAAACGTCTTAAATGTGTTAGATGGTTTGGCAACGCAGCTTGAAGATGCGCAAGCGATGCTTGATTTGGCAGTCGAAGCAGATGATGAAAGTCTGTTGGCTGATGTCCAAGCTGAATTGACTTCTGCAGAAGAAGAGTTAGCGAAGCTTGAATTCCGCCGTATGTTCAGTAACCCAATGGACCCAAATCCATGTTATGTGGAAATTCAAGCTGGTTCAGGTGGGACAGAAGCACAAGACTGGGCGTCAATGCTACTGCGTATGTATATGCGCTGGATTGAACGTCATGGTTTTAAGGCTGAATTGATGGAAGAATCAGACGGCGATGTGGCTGGGATTAAGTCAGCAACGATTCGTGTGGAAGGTGAGTATGCCTATGGCTGGTTGCGTACCGAATCGGGCGTGCATCGCTTAGTGCGTAAATCGCCATTTGACTCGGGTAACCGCCGTCATACCTCATTCTCTGCTGTGTTTGTCTCGCCAGAAGTCGATGACAACATTGAAATTGATATCAACCCATCTGACGTGCGTACCGATACTTACCGTGCTTCGGGTGCAGGTGGTCAGCACATTAACAAAACAGACTCTGCGGTACGTTTAACCCACGCGCCAACAGGGATTGTGGTGGCGTGTCAGAACCAACGTTCACAACATGCCAACCGTGACCATGCTTGGAAACAGTTACGTGCGAAGTTGTATGAATTGGAAATGAGCAAACGTAACGAAGCGGCTCAAGCACTTGAAGACTCGAAGTCGGATATTGGTTGGGGCAGTCAGATTCGTTCTTATGTGTTGGATGACTCGCGTATTAAAGACTTACGTACGGGTGTTGAAAACTCCAACACTGGTGCAGTACTAGATGGTGACCTTGATAAGTTTATTGAAGCAAGCTTAAAACAAGGTTTGTAATTTAAATGATGAATGAAAGCAAAGTGTTATCAATTATTTTACAATATATCTAAAAAAATCGATATTAAAATCGAAAAAATGCGATATATTAAGTAAAACAAGCTGACAACGCTTTGTTGCCCATTAAACGTGTCTTGAGTATGGATATAGATTTAATTTTTAAAGCCTTGGCTAATCCAACGCGTCGCCAAATTTTGGAATGGTTAAAAAAACCGGAACAATTTTTATCGAGTGACGAATGTGGTGACTTTAGACGCGGCGTATGTGCAGGTCATATCGAACGGTTGGGAAATGTATCGCAATCGACGATGTCGAACCATTTGTCCGTTTTACAGCAGGCCGGTTTAATTCAAGTGGAAAAATATGGACAATGGTCTTATTTTTCTCGCAATGAAGCGTTGATTCAGCAATTTATCGAACACCTACAACAACACCTTTAACAGGTGGGAGTAACGATGGCTGAATTAAATTCTCCTTTAACGCTCGGTGCGTTAGAGCTTAAAAACCGTGTCATCATGGCGCCGCTGACCCGTAACCGCGCAACTGCTGATCGCGTTCCAACCCCAATGATGGTTGATTACTATGCGCAACGTGCAAGTGCTGGCCTGATCATTTCTGAAGCTACAGTGATTTCTGAAGAAGCCAATGGCTATTTGAATACTCCAGGATTGTTTACCGATGCTCAGGTCGAAGGCTGGAAAAAGGTCACTCAAGCGGTTCATGAGAAGGGCGGTCTGATTATTGCCCAGCTTTGGCATGTTGGTCGTGTATCGCATCCGGATCTGTTAAATGGTGAAACACCAGTCTCTGCAAGTGCAGTACAACAGGCGGGTCATGTCAGCTTACTACGTCCAAAACGTCCTTATGTATTGCCACGTCCTTTGGAGGTTTCTGAAATTCACGCGATTACCGAGCAATATAAGCAAGCCGCGATTCGTGCTAAAGAAGCCGGTTTTGATGGTGTGGAATTACATGCTGCCAATGGTTATCTTATTGACCAGTTCTTGCAAAGCAAAACCAATCAGCGTAAAGATGAATACGGCGGTTCAGTGGAAAATCGTACACGGTTCCTGCTAGAAGCCACTGATGCACTGATTGAAGTATGGGGTGCAGATCGTGTAGGGGTGCATTTTGCGCCGCGTTGTGATGACCATGACATGGGCGATGATAATCCACGTGAAACATTTGGCTATGCCATGGAGCAGCTGGGCAAACGCAAGATTGCCTTCTTCTTTACCCGTGAATATCTGGCTGAAGACAGTATTTCTGAATATATGAAAGAGCGTTCTGGTGGAGTGCCTTATATTGCCAATATGCAACTGAGTCGTGAAGATGCGATTCAGCTGTTGGCATCAGGCAAGGCTGATGCGGTGTCTTTTGGTAAGGCGTATATTGCCAATCCAGACTTGTATGAGCGTTTACTGCAAGATGCACCACTGAATGAACTGAAACTGGAAAATATGATTGGAACGGATGTCGCGGCAGGCTATGTGGACTATCCGACTTTAGCTGAAATGGAAACTGCTGCGGTTTAAATTGCTTTTCCGTTCAATTCGCGACAAGATAACAGCGCAATTCATGGGATAATATGAGTTGCGCTGTTTTATTTTTGCATTGATTTTTGGAGCACGTATTTGGCTACTCCTTTTTGGTATAACGCAGCACTTGCGCTGATCAAACCGCTGTATAAGTCTAAAATAAAAAAACGTGCAGAGACTACAGAACAATTTCAACAAGAATGTCTCGAACGTTTCGGGCCATTTCAACCCGTTAAAAATCGCCAAGCGATTTGGTTCCATGTGGTGTCGGTGGGTGAAACCAATGCAGCGCAGCCTCTCATCGAGCATTATTTAAAAGCGGGTCATCCAGTCTTGGTGACCAATACCACTAAAACTGGGCAGGCGCGGGCCAAATCCCTATTTTTAAAAGCACCTTATTTAGACCTGTTCCAAGCGGTATATTTACCTGCAGATCAAAAGCCTTTAGTTCGTCAGTTTTTTGCATTGTATCAGCCCAAACTTTTGGCTTTGGTTGAAACAGAACTCTGGCCGAATTTAATTGCCCAAGCGGGGCAGAGTCAGGTGCCATGTATCTTGATTAATGCACGTCTTTCTGAAAAATCAGCCAAAGGCTATGCCAAAGTATCTAGCCTGACGCAGCCGATGTTACATGGGCTAGATCAGCTCTTGGCACAAGATCGGGCAACTGCAGAGCGCTTTATTCAGCTCGGTGCAGCGCCATCGCTAACACAGGTGGTGGGCAGTATTAAGTTTGATATTCATGCGCCAGAATCGGCTGTCAAACTGGCAGCTCAGCTCAAGCAAGAATGGTCACTGGCTGGGCGTAAGATCATCACTATTGCCAGTACCCATGCACCTGAAGAACAAAAATTGTTAAATGCACTTAAGCCATATTTGGATGCGCAGTCTGAACTGTTGTGTATTGTTGTGCCGCGTCATCCAGAACGTTTTGATGAGGTCTTTGCTGTTGCACAAAGTTTAAATTTAAACACCACTCGCAGAAGTACGGGACAAAGAATAGAGGCGGAAACCCAAGTCTATTTAGCTGATTCGATGGGGGAGATGTGGTTATGGTATGCCTTATCGAATGCTTGTTTTGTCGGGGGATCACTAAATGAACCGGGTGGCGGACATAATATTTTAGAGCCAATTGCGTTACATGTGCCGACGGTTTTGGGCAAAAACTATTTTAATTTTCAAACCATTGTCGATGAATTTGTACAGGCCGATGCAGTGAAAGTTGTTGAGGATGCTGAACAAGCTGCCGCGGTGTTGATGACACTGTTAGAGGATGCAGAGCAGGCCAATACACTGAATCAAGCGGCACAAAAGATTATGCAATTGAATACGGGCTCTTTGAAAAAGCATATTCAAGTGATTGATACTTATTTATAGACTATTCACAAAAAATAGGAACGGTGAGGTGGCAGGTATGCCACCGTTAGGCTGTGGTATAGGGATGTACTATCAGCCTAACAAAGAGTTTTGCCTACTTTTGCTCTTTCAAAAGTAGGGTCATGCCTACACAGGGGCTTTAAATTTATATTGTTATTTGTGACTATGAGTGATTAAGCTGCTGAATATCACGAGTTCGCACAGTTTAAAGTAGTTTTTTCAAATTATGAATATCGTTCTCTTAGACCCGCGCCAAACTGAATCTGAAGTCTGGTCCATTAGTGCCAAGCGTCAGCTTGAACATTTACATCGTCATTTAGAGCTTAAAGTCGGTGATACTTTAAGAGTAGGAATACAAAACGGGAAGCGTCATCTTACGCAAGTGGTTGAGGTTTCCGAAACAGCTGTACGCTTAAAACCCTTATATGAAGAACCTGTACCAGCCAAACTACCAGTCACTTTAATTGTCGCGATGCCACGCCCTAAAGTTCTGCGTCGTTTGATTATGGATGCGGTGACTTTAGGGGTTGAAAAAATCATTTTGCTGCACAGCTATCGGGTCGATAAAAGTTATTGGCAAACCCCGTTCTTACAACAGTTGGATCAGTATGTGACTTTGGGGCTAGAGCAGGCAGGCGATACGATTGCACCGAAAGTTGAAATTTATAAACGCTTTAAGCCTTTTGTTGAAGATCAATTGCCAAGCCTGATTTCAGCCGACTGTCCTGCCTATGTGGCACATCCCTATAGCGATGCCAAAATGCCTTTTGCGATTCAGCATCCCTGTACGGTTGTGATCGGGCCGGAAGGAGGATTTATCCCTTACGAAGTTGAATTACTTGTAAAAAACGGCTGCCAAGCGGTGAGCTTAGGCAACCGTATTATTCGGACTGAAACCGTGATCCCTTATGTTTTAGGGCGTTTATTTAGCGGTTGAAGTTTCTGTCGGGTAGCTGTCATTTTTTGCGACGCGAACTTCTTGGACTGGGTAAGGAATAGAAATTCCTTGCTCAGCAAAGGCTTGAACCACATATTCTTGTACTGAACTGATCGAGCCAGATACCGTAGTTTCTGTGGTGTTGACCCACCATTGAACTTTAAGATTTACTGAAAAATCTGCAAGTGCAGCGACGTTCACGCTAAAACCCGGTTGACTTAAAATGGTCGTATCTCGGTCTAAAATGCCTAAAATAATATCTTTGGCTTTTTTGATGTCATCTTCATAACCAATACCGACCAAGAATTCACAGCGACGACGTGGATAGGCGGTGTTAACGGTGACTGCACTGGTATACACAGTTGCATTTGGAATCACGATACGACGACCATCTGGCGCACGTAGGTAAGTGGCACGAATTTGAATATCTTCAACGTTACCTTCCATACCCGAGACAATGATGTCGTCGCCAATCTTAAACGGTTCACCCAGTAAAATCAGGATTCCTGAAAGTAGGTTTTGGAAGATGTCTTTAAATGCAAAACCAATCGCAACCGAGCCAATCCCCAAAGCACTCATCAGCTGACCAGGGGTGAAACCCGGAATCGCAATCACCATGGCAATCAGGAAGCCAATAAAGACGATGGCCGAACTGCCGACACGGTTCAGGACAAGGACAAGGTTTTGCTTGGTATAAGAACGATCAGACAGTGCTTTACGAACAAAAAGTTTAAACAGTTTGGAGAGAAAATAAAAAATGATGAAGGTAATCAGCGCAATACAAAAATAAGGCATACGCTCCCAAAAACTATCGACAAATTTGTCGATGGTGGAATAGGCATCATTATATTTTGCTGTATGTGCAATTACACTTTGCGTGGTTTTTGCTGTCGCGTCATGTAGCATCTCTGACGTACCTTGAGCAACCTCGCTCAAGGTATTGGTTTGTTCTGACACTGGTGCTCCAATCGCTGAGAATTTGGCATATTTTGCCTGAAAATTGTGTGTATTTAATAGAGAAAAGCGTATGAAATTATCGCATTCTGGGTGATTGATAGACGGATAAAAATCTATCTCTCTGTTTTTTTAATGCTTGAGTTTTGGAATGAAGGCGCTGAGTCATGCTCCTATGTATGAAATAGCGCAGCCTGAAGTGTAACAATATGCTTTAAAAAGCCTAACTGGAGCGACTTTACTGAGTTCAGCTTTGTTCATGTTACGGATTAAACACAGGATCTCATTGAAAGACCACTATAAAATGTGTTTTAAATTGTAGAAATAATATACGACCAAAGCCGTGTTGATCTGTTTAAAAAACAATCGTCATACTGTGGTTATGCAGTCCAATAATAAACCAATAACTGTGGCATGAACTCTCGCGATGAGAGTCAGAATATAAGGAAGTATGATATGAAAGAAGTCTATCCTGTACCTGCTGAATTTGAAAAAACTGCGCGCACCAATGAACAAGAATATTTTGAACGCTATCAAAAATCGATAGAACAACCTGACGAATATTGGGCTGAACAAGCGTTGAAACTCGATTGGATCAAGCCTTTTAGCCAAGTCAAAAACACCAGTTATGACAAAGATAATTTTAAAATTGAATGGTTTGCAGATGGTCAGTTAAACCTAAGTGCTAACTGCCTTGACCGACACTTAAAAGAGCATCCGTATAAACCCGCCATTATTTGGGAGGGTGACCATCCCTCACGCCATAAAATCATTTCCTTTGCTGAACTGTATGACGAAGTGTGTCGTTTTTCTAATGTCCTAAAAAAGCATGGTGTGGTGAAGGGTGATCGTGTGGTGCTGTATATGCCGATGATTTCAGAAGCGGCCATTTCGATGTTGGCCTGTGCCCGAATCGGTGCCGTGCATTGTGTGGTGTTTGGTGGTTTCTCGCCTGATTCATTGGCAAGCCGAATTGATGACAGTCAAGCTAAAATTGTGATTACCGCAGACTCTGGAATGCGCGGGGGTAAACCGATTCCGCTGAAAGAAAATGTAGACGCAGCATTGAATCTACCCGGGACAGACTCAGTACAAAACGTGATTGTGGTGCACCGGACAGGCAATCCAATCACGCTGAAAGAAGGGCGTGATTTGTGGTATCACATGGAAATCATGACCGTCAACGAGATTTGTCCACCTGAACCGATGAATGCTGAAGATCCCCTATTTATTTTATATACCTCAGGTTCAACCGGTAAGCCCAAAGGTGTGCTGCATACCACAGGGGGCTATTTAACTTATGTGAATAGTACCTTCCGTGAAGTGTTCGACTTAAAACAAGATGATGTGTTTTGGTGTACAGCCGATGTAGGTTGGATTACGGGACATTCTTATGTGCTGTATGGCCCCTTGTCGAATGGAACCACAACAGTGATGTTTGAGGGGATTCCACAGTATCCAAGTTGGGCACGTACAGGACATATTGTCGACAAACACAATGTGACGATTTTATACACGGCCCCGACAGCGATCCGCGCCATGATGCGTGAAGGGGATGCCTTTGTCCGTGAGAGTGACCGTAGCAGTTTGCGTTTAATTGGTTCCGTTGGAGAACCGATCAACCCTGAAGCATGGAATTGGTACTACACGGTAGTGGGAGAAAGCCGTTGCCCAGTGGTGGATACTTGGTGGCAAACCGAAACAGGCGGGATTTTAATTTCTCCACTTCCGGGTGCGACACCGCTTAAACCCGGGTCTGCAACGCGTCCTTTATTTGGAATTAAACCCGCTTTGGTCGATGCTGAAGGCAAAGAGTTAGAAGGAGAAGCTGAAGGCAATCTGGTGATTAAGGATTCATGGCCAGGACAAATGCGAACCATTTGGGGGGATCCTGAGCGGTTTATCGAAGCGTATTTTGCAACCTATCCGGGAACGTATTTCACGGGCGATGGTGCACGCCGTGATAAAGATGGTTACTACTGGATCACAGGTCGAGTCGATGATGTACTGAATGTGTCAGGGCACCGCTTAGGCACGGCCGAAGTGGAAAGTGCTTTGGTGGCACATGAGGCGGTTGCTGAGGCTGCCGTAGTAGGAATGCCACACGAGATCAAAGGGCAGGGAATTTGTTCCTTTGTCACTTTACAAGCGGGCACAGCGCAAACGGAAGAACTCCGTGCAGAGCTGATTCAGTGGGTAAGAAAGGTGTTGGGCCCTGTGGCGACACCAGATGCCTTACATTGGGCACCGTCTTTACCCAAAACACGTTCAGGCAAAATCATGCGCCGTATTTTAAGAAAAATTGCGGCGAACGAGTTAGATAGTTTGGGCGATACATCGACGCTGGCTGAACCGCAAGTGGTCGAAGTGTTGATTAAAGAAGTGTATCCAAACGGATAAAATCAACCTAAAAAAATACCGTCTTAAGCAGACGGTATTTTTATTTTGGTGTACCGATGGAATACGTCGGGTTGCTGTATACCAATTTGTAAGTGCGAGACGTTTAGAAATTAAATAGTTCTAACGCTGATGGATGCTTTCTAAGGTATCCACCATCGTCCGTGTCATCTGATCAATTTCATAATTGACCGCATCGCCGACTTGTACCGATGCCCACGTGGTTAGACGCAAGGTTTCAGGAATCAAATCAACTGAAATTTCATGGCTGTTACGATCAACACGGTTGACGGTGAGGCTACAACCATTC
This sequence comes from Acinetobacter sp. MF4640, assembly GCF_002018895.1. Taxonomy (NCBI): domain Bacteria; kingdom Pseudomonadati; phylum Pseudomonadota; class Gammaproteobacteria; order Moraxellales; family Moraxellaceae; genus Acinetobacter; species Acinetobacter sp. MF4640. The sequence continues at coordinate 139,243 of NZ_MVOM01000001.1, forward strand.
AGACCAATAAAACCTTTTAAGAAAAAGTATTTGATATTACCCTCGGGAATGTGGAGATCCACATGCAGAGTCTCGCCGTGACGGCTCAGCTGCTTTATCGTAGCCGTTCCTTCGATATGTCCATACAAGTTGTGTCCCCCATTTTCCATCCCGACTTTGGCTGAACGTTCGATATTCACCTCATCGCCTGTCTGTAAAGCCCCTAAAGTGGTCAGGCGTCGAGTCAAATCTGAGACATCAAAATGGACTTGACTGGTGGTCAGATCGATGTGCGTTGCAGTTAAGCAGGTGCCATTGATGGCTACACTTGCACCGATGAAGACATCGTGAAAAAAGTTGTGTGTATTTGAAACTACAAGGGTGCTAAAACCGTCGCCTTGACGGACATCTAGAATTTTCTCTAAGCCTTGTACAATACCTGTGTACATCAGAAGTCTTCCTAATTCGGGGGTTATGTTTAATGTAAATGATCTATCACTCGATGTGGCATTATTTTGAGTTGAGATGTGCTAAAGCTGTACCTTTGATTGGATTTCGACGCCAATAATAGGGTCGCAAAAATCGGAGCAACAGACGTAAGGGCGTCATCCATACGATTCGGGTATGGCGACGTTTATTCTCTAAAATACGTTGAGCCAAATAGCGACAGACCACTTCGGGAGGATCGATAATAAACAAAAAAAGCCGTTTCATTTTGTTCCAGTGCTGAATATTGCCATTTTGCCAAGAGGATACCAGTAGGTCGGTTGCCACCATTCCAGGGCTGAGTGTGCCGACTTGAATGTGGGTCTGTTTGGTTTCTTTAAACAGGGCTAGACTAAAGTAACCTACGGCACGTTTGGTGGTGGCATAGGCGGTCATGCCTGCACTCCATTCGCCTCGAGTACCCCAACCTTCCATATTGAAAATTTGACCATAGCCTTGTGCTAGCATGCCATTTAAGGCCACTTGTGAGCCGAACATACTGCCTAGAATATTGGTTTGAACTACAGTTTGTATGTCTGCTGCTGTGAGATCTTTAAAGTCTAGTGTCGCTGTACAACTGCCTGCATTATTAATCCAAATCTGAACAGCACCAAATTGTTGAATGGCTTCATCCCAAAGCGTTTGTACTTCATGGATTTGCGTGACATCACAAGTGACAGCATGAATCAGCGCAGCGGGAAAGCGATGCCGTAGCTGTTGCAGGGCGCTGTGCAAATCTGTGCTGTTTCGCCCAGAAATCACAACGGCTTGTTGCTGTTCCAAGAAGGCTTGAGCTAAACCCAAGCCGATACCTTTAGAACTGCCTGTAATGACAATGCAACCTGATTTTGAATTCATATGGATCCTTTACTTTGTGAACTAAAGGAAGTCGCTTTTTGACTGTGAAGCATACAATAACAAATGGATAGACTGATCATTGCAAGGTTCATAACCACAGGATTAAAAGCACGAATGAGACTGTCTGGTATTAGAAAAGCGACCAGTGCGAATAAAAACACTAAGCTAAAGATACTGAGGTAATGCAGATATTTACTGGAGCTAAATAGGAACGATAAAGCAAAAACACACTCAAGCACACCTGAGCCCTGACCTGCCAGTTGAGCCTGTACATAGGAAAGTCCAAAAGTTTGCCAAATGGCAATCTCATCGGGATTGATAAAGAGGATTTTAGGAATTAGACCTTGATAGCCCCATAAAAAGGCCAAAGAGAGATTAATGAATTTAGAGGGTTGGCTGTTGTTCATATCAAGTGGTTATTTTTTACTTTGTGCGGATTATACACCAATAAAAAAACCCTCAAGCCGAGCCTTGAGGGAAGAATAGAGTCACCTATGATTATTATTTTTTAGTTCGTGTCTGCTGCTTACCGAGCTAAGCAGATTTGGCAGTCTCAACGGATTGCTGCTGAGCTTCCAACTCACGAACCAATGGCAACACTTTGGCACCGAAGTATTCAACCTCTTCGATAAAATGTAAAAAACCTGAAAGGATTAAATCCACCCCAACAGCTTTTAATTCCACAATACGTTCGGCAATTTGGCGTGGTGTACCAATCAAATTGGTTTTAAAGCCATCATTGTATTGAACTAAATCTTCAAAGCTCGATTTGGCCCAGTTGCCTTCACCTTCAAGTGTTGCAGCACCCGCCTCACGGGTGGCATCGCCAAAGGCATGTACCGCTTGAATATTGGCTTTATCAATAATTTCTTGCAGAACCGTTTTCGCTTCTTCCTCGGTATCTCGGGCAATAATGAAAGCATTGACCCCAATTTTGACCTGATGGCCATTCTGTTGGGCTTTTGCACGAATATCATCAATCTGTTTTTTGAGCTCCTCAGGGGTGTTGCCATTGGTAAAATACCAGTCTGAAACCCGTGCAGCCATATCCCGTGCAGCGCGTGAACTGCCGCCTTGGAAAATTTCAATATGCGGCTTTTGCACAGGTTTGGGTGACAAGGTGTAGTCTTTGAACTGGTAGTATTTTCCATCAAAACTATAGTTGTCTTGGGTCCAAACACCTTTTAATGCACGAATAAACTCTTCCGAGCGAGCATAGCGTTGGTCATGTTCAGGCCATGTTTCACCAATGGCATCAAATTCGCCGCGAAACCAACCACTAACCACATTAATCGCAATACGCCCTTGGGTTAAGTGGTCGATGGTTGCAAGCTGTTTTGCGGCAAGCACGGGTTTCCACGGGCCAGGTAAAATAGCGGCAATGACTTTGAGTTTGCTGGTTTTGGCTAAGATACCGTGACTAAAGCTGACCGACTCATGTTGGTTTTCTGCGTTATAACCCGCAGTAAAACGAATCTGAGTTAGAGCATAGTCAAAGCCATTTTTTTCCGCAGCCTGCGCTAAACGGACGTTATAGTCATAACTCCAGTCTGTGCGCTGCTCAATATTACTCACCACTAAGCCACCGCTGACATTGGGAACCCAATAAGCAAACGTAATATTTTTATTCTGTTGTGACATGTGAAAACCCTCTCAATGCTTTTTGCGTTAAGCGACTTGTGGTTTGGCTTTTTTCTGATGCAAGCGAGACTCGGCTGCATCTAAATTTGGTACTGCGGCTGAAGGCAGTACATCGTCTTGTTCGATTTGTGTGTTGATACCCAAGTTTTGATTTGCAAGTTGGGTCTTTTCTTTCACTACTTCTGCACGCTGACCTTTGGCAGGTGCCCATTCTAGGATGGGTAAAGCACGAGCTACGGCAAGAGTAATGCGATCTCGTAATAATTCACTGTGGATGGTATACGCGGGTGTAAAGTCTTTGTCTGTGGCATAGACCCCAATGGGTAAAGTTTGCGCTTGGAAAAAACTAAATAACGGGCGAAGTTGATGCTCCAGTACGAGGGCATGACGTTCACTGCCACCTGAAGCTGCAAGCAGTACCGGTACATCGACCAGCGCCGTTTGCTCAACAAAGTCGAAAAAGTGTTTGAATAAACCAGTAAATGAAGCACGGTAAACTGGCGTTCCAACAATCAACGCATCGGCAGCTTCGACCGCTGCTAAGTCATCTTGCACACGTTGTGGCAGTTGGTTGCGGTAAATCGCGCCACCGAGTAAATGGCCAATTTCGCTGAATTTAATGAAATGTACATTGATTGGGGTTGCATCGCCCAGTTCATTTAATATTTCTTGTACTAGCGCCTCAGTTTTAGACGGGGTATTTAAACCGCCTGACACAGCGACAATATTGAGTGGTTTTTGCAGTAAAGTAGACATAAGGACAGCCCTAAAGTGTTTTATCTCGGAATGGGCTTATTTATCTAATATCTACATTTGGTCTGTAAAATAAAGAAATAGCGTTAGGTTATCTGATTTTAAGATATATCTGCTGAGCTTGAAAAAGGTTGCTAAAATTTTTATTAAGTGTTTGTATTTTTTATATATATTTAAAATAAATAACCTTTTTCGATGTACTGATAAATTTTATATCAAAATGTGATTAGTTATTTATATTTCAATATCGACTTGGAATTGAGGCTATTTTCCTGCCTAAAGCGTGATAAAGTGAAAAAAAGTTAGACTTTGCATATCCTTATCGGCACTTGTATGGTTAGAATAGTCAAGACTAGTGCACTCGAAATCTCTCGTTGCTTATGAATATATTAATCGTTGATGACCATCCGCTGTTTCGCCATGCGTTAATCCAAGCTGTTCGTTATAGCTTACCGCAAGCTCAAATTCATGAAACAGCCGCAGTAAACGAGTTTTATGAACGCCTTGAAAAAGGTCCTGAACCTGATTTGGTGCTATTGGACTTAAACTTACCAGGTGCTTCAGGTTTTTCTGCATTGGTACACGTTCGTGCCCAGTATCCATCATTACCGATTATTGTCGTTTCAGCGCATGAAGAGACGTCGATCATTCAGCGTTCAATTGCGCATGGTGCGATGGGGTATATTCCAAAGTCGGCACATCCAAGTCATATTGGCGAAGCAATTCGCGAAGTCTTAGATGGTGAAATTTGGTTGCCGCCAAATTTACCTGCTAACATGAACTTTGATCCACGTGCTGCCGATGAAACTGCACTGGCTGAGCGAATTCAATCCTTAACACCACAGCAGTTCCGTGTATTGATGATGGTGGCAGAAGGTTTGCTGAATAAGCAGATTGCTTATGAACTCGATGTTTCAGAAGCGACGATTAAAGCGCACGTGACTGCGATTTTCCGTAAGCTCGGGGTACAAAACCGAACTCAAGCGGTCCTCGCGATCAATCCTTTAAATATTGAAGAAAAACGCATGTAAGCTGATCTATTGAATTAAAAAAGCGCTGAATCATCAGCGCTTTTTTTGGTCTTAAGTTTAAGCCAAGCAGTTTTGTTTGCTGGTGACATCGGTACAAAATAAAGGATTCAGAGCACATTGCAAGTCATCAATTTGCTCTTCAGAGACATAGCCCTGTTGTTTCAAATAAGCGGCAACGCGGTCATCACGTAGACTTAAAAAGGCCGCATCATACACGCCAAGATCGACAAATAAAGCCGCCGTTTCTAAGCTATTGAAACGGTCTAAATAGATTTCGTTGTCATACATGAGGAAAATATGGTCTTGTGTCCCTTGGGCATCAATACTTAAACGATCCGCCAAGACTTGCGGTGGTGTTTTAATAAAGAGCAGATCCGACAATTGGTCAAACTGGGTGGTGTCGAGTTGATCCTGATCGGTTTTGACTTTACCGAGCCATGCTTTAAACACCAAAACTGCACCGCCGCGAAGGAGCATGCTCCAAATTTGATGGCGCACATCTTCACTGAGTCCGCTGGATTCGGCTTCCAATGCCAGCAAGAACGGGTCTTCTTGTTGCTGAAGTTTTTCAAATAGACCTAAACCTTGCGGTTGGTAAGCCGCGGGGCGAAACACATCAAATTCGAGTTGTTCAAACACTTGTAATGCGAGGGGAATAGCGGTGTGATACAGCGTATCTAAGGCCTGAACATGAGTCTCGTTGAGTTTACTTTGTTTAAAGAGTTCGACCCAGTCAATACTGGGTAAAAAGGCATTGGCACTATACTGACGCAAAAATTGTTGTGACTGATCTGAGCCATGTGGCATTGCTTTAGAAATGTTCATCATAAAACTCCAAGACAAGGATGATCAGTTTCTTCAGCGAAGGAAGGGGTATATAGGTAGAAAAACTGATCTTTTCTTAGTCCTAGTTATCTGCCAATCCCCTGCGGAGATGAATACGACTAAAGTCGTAGTTTGCGTTTTTATGTATATTTAGTTTAAATAAAACAAATACTTGAAAAATTGTAACTAAGTATACAAGTGTTCACTAATGTAACTGGTGTATTTTGCCATAGTAAAAATAGATGTGTAATTTTTAGTCAATATTGTTGGGCTTCAAAGGGCTGAAAATGAGCACTTTGGTCGAAACCTTTAAAACTTTAGTCAGTTTGCCGTATATACAGGGCCTAAAAAAGACAAAACCCAAGTCAGATGACTTGGGTTTTGTGAGCAAATGTAGTGAATTTATTCAGGATTTGAAATTTTTAAACCCGATAACCATGCTCGTAAAGAAGCAGGTTTTAATGGTTTTTTCAAAAGCACGATATTCATATCTTTGACCCGTTGTGGTAGTTCAGGATCTGAGTCTGCGGTGATCAAAGCGACGGGGACATTCTCTTGGCGATTGGCCAAAATAAAGTCCAAACCAATTTTGTCATGATTTAAGTGCTGATCGACCAACCAGACCTGAATGTTTTCTTGTTGAATCATCTCAAAAGCCTGTTCAGGTTCGGTCGCCTTAAACACTTGATAGCCCCATTTGGTCAGTAAAGTCGACATCCCTTCTAAAATGGTTTCGTCATTGTCTAAACACAAAATCTTATAGGCTTTGGTTTTGAGTGGTACCGCTTGTACAGGCGCTGCTACGACTTTGGGTGGGTCAATGATTGGTACTTCAATCATAAAGCATGACCCTTTGCCATACTCTGAATAGACATGCACTGGGTAGTCGAGCAGGCTGGTCATCCGCTGTACGATGGCCAAGCCCAAGCCAAGCCCTTGCTCACCCCATGGTGAGGTATGGCCACAGCGCTCAAACTCTTGGAATAGTTTAATCCGTTGTTCTTCTGCAATGCCGGGTCCTGTATCCCACACTCCAATTCGAATATGGCGTGGTTTATCCGTGGAGCGGAGTACACCCACCACCACTTTGCCTTTGGCGGTATAGCGTAGGGCATTACTGACAAAGTTCTGAATAATACGGCGAATCCATTGTGGGTCGGTATCTATCCAGAACTGAGCATCATGTACGCTAAAACGAATACCGCGCTGTGCGGCAATGGATTTAAACTGCAATTCAAGGTCGCTGAGTAAATCATGCAGCGGATAAGCCTGACGGTTGGGTTGAATGGTGCCACCTTCCAGACGGGCAATATCCAACAGGGCAGACAACATACTTTCAGCACCATGTAAGGCACGATCAAGCTGTTGTAGCGTTTTACGGTCTTCCTCACTTTGTACGCTTTGTTCTAAAGCCGTACTGAACAGACGCGCGGCATGCATCGGTTGCAATAAGTCATGACTGGCCGCGGCAATAAAGCGGCTTTTCGACATATTGGCTTTGTCGGCTTGTTCACGTGCCAGTTGTTGCTCAGATAATGCATCTGCTAACTGTTGAGTTCGGTCTTGGACACGCGCCTCCAGCATGGCTTCATTTTCACGGAAGGCGGTAATGTCGGCAAATGTGGTGACAAAGCCACCACCTTCAATTGGGTTACCACGCATTTGAATGACACGACCATCTTTACGAATCCGTTCAAACTCGTGTGCGCTACCGACTTGCATCCAGTGCATCCGTTTCCGCACATGTTCTTCAACCGAACCCGGGCCACACTCGCCGCGTTCTGCGTTATATCGAATCAAATCGGAAATTGGACAGCCGACATAGACAATGTCTTTCGGATAATCAAACAGTTTTAAATATTGGTTATTCCATGCCACCAAACACATATTTTCATCGACCACACTCACGCCTTGGGTCATGTGGTCAATCATGGTCATGATCAGGTTTTGATTAAAACGTTGCCACTGTGAGGCTTGGTCTAGAATATTTGCCACTTGACCTAGGGCGAGGCCATTGTTGACCATTGCGGTGGTGAGCAGGGTACGTGCCGATGCAGCACCAATAGTGCCTGCCAAATATTGTTCGGTAAAACGCCACCACATGCCGTTGGCATTGCTGTTTTCATTCAGCACTACATTGTTTTGGGCACAGAACTGTTGAAAAGCGCGCATAGTTGCGCCATCGCCAGTAATCCGTTTGGCTAAGGTGATTAAATCACCAACTTTTAAACGTGCAACATCGTGATGAATGTAGTTGATGTCTGTAGACGTGCTCTGTGTCGGCAGTGGCTTGGTTTCATAATAGAAAAAGCTTTCTGCTTGAATTTGTTCGGCCACGCTGGGACGGAAAATTCGGGAAATCCAAATGTATAAAATAATATTCAGACCGAGTGCCCATACCACCCCATGGGTAAGTGCGGCAAAGGATTCAAAACCGAGCAGAGCTTCAGGACGTAACCAGTTAATGCCCATTGGCCCGACATTAAGAAAGCTTTCGGTAAAATGTGAATATTCAGCAGGTAAACTGCGCAGTACAGTGGGTAACAGCAGGGTGTAGGCCCACATACCAAAACCCGCCAATAAACCTGCATAGACACCTTGTTTACTGCCGCCACGCCAGTACAGACCACCAATGAGGGCTGGTGAGAACTGAGCCACCGCACTAAAGGCCAACAAGCCAAAGACTGAGAGTTGGTCAATATCATTGAAAAAATGGAAGAACAAAAAACCCAGGAGCATTACGGCTAAAATACAGACCCGACGGGTAAATTTAAGCACCAAGGGTAAGCGCTTATCGTGGCGGGACAGTAAATTGGTACGCCATAAGGCAGGCATGATCAAGTCATTACTGAGCATGATCGACAGCGCCACTGAAGACACCAACAGCATACCCGTAGAGGCAGAGAAGCCGCCTAAAAAGGCCAATAGGGTTAACCAGTCTTGGCCATAACTTAGGGGTAAAGACAAAACTGCGACATCGGGGATCGCTAAGTAATCTGGCGTTGCATGCAGCGCCCAACTGGCAATGGGAATAATGGCAATGATGGTTAAAACTAAATAAACTGCGAACCAGCGACGTGCCCCGCGAATATGCTTTTCATCACGCAATTCGACCACAGCGACGTGGAACTGACGCGGTAAGCAAATGATCGCGAGTCCAGCCAACAAGGTTTGAACCCAAAATGTATCGGGTACACCAATGAGTTGTACTTGATGGAAAGTCTCTGCAACATCCTTAGAAATTTGATGAATGTTTTCAGGTGCAGCAAACACGAAAAAGAGCGCGACACACAGCAAAGCAAACAGTTTGACAAAAGACTCGAAGGCAACCGCCAACATCAGACCGCCATGTTGTTCTGTATTGGCAATCTGTCTAGTCCCGAAAATCATGGCTAAAATGGCCAAGATACCAGTGAGGAACAGTACACCGTTGGTAGTTGAGGCGATACTGCCTGCGGTGGGCTCTAAAATCACCGCAGCACTAAGTGCAATAGCGCGTAACTGCAGGGCTAAGTAAGGAATAATCGCAATAACGGCGAGGATGGTCACCATCGAGGCCAAAGGCCCACTTTTACCATAACGTGCAGCAACAAAATCGGCAATTGATGAAATAGCATGGTGCTGACGGACGCGGCCTAAACGACGCCAAATGTCATAGCCCAGTGCGACGAAGAGTAGTGGGCCAAGGTAGATCGGCAGAAAGATAATGCCTTCACGAACTGCTGCACCTGTTGCGCCATAAAAGGTCCAAGATGAACAGTAGACCCCTAAAGTTAAACTAAACAATAGCATGCGCCCACGCGTGCTCAAGCGGCTGGCGTGTTTCTCACCAAAAAAGGCGCAGATAAAGAGTAAGACGATATAGAGGGCCAATACCCCGATAATGAGCCAGCTGTTCATTTTACCTAAAGTTTTTCCTTCATCTTGGCCATCATAGCGCATCTCGGATAGCGGCTGCTGAGCTTGTTTAAAATTTACAGACCAAAGTCTAAATTACAACCAATACAGAAGCTTGCTACTTTAGCAAATGTAATAATTCGAATTAAAAAATTGTATCTACGGTTGGATACAAACAGGAGTATGGTTATGGATGAGAGACAAGTAGAACAGATTCTACAAAATCCCAAATTCAAGGAAATGGTTAGTCGTAAAAGTAAACTGAGCTGGACACTGACAACTATTATGTTGGTTGTATACGTTGGTTTCATGTTGTTGGTCGGCTACAACAAAGAATTTTTAATGACTTCAGTCAGTGGTGGGGTGACCACGATTGGCATGCCATTGGGTCTAAGCATTATTGTATTGTCTTTTGTTTTGTGTGGTGTTTATTCGTATATCTCGAATAACAAACTCGACGCATTAAATGAAGAAGCAATGCGTGAAGTTGAAGCCATTGCGCAAGAGAAAGGACAGCACTAATGAAATGGAATTCATTGAAAGCGCTTACAGTCGCTGCTACAGCACTGTTGGCTTCGAGCCTAGCACTTGCAGGCCCAGATTTGGGTGAGGCTCAACAGCAAGCGACAAACTGGCATGCCATTATCATGTTCGGTATCTTTGTCGGATTTACTTTGCTCATCACCAAATGGGCAGCAAAACAAACCACCAACACTGCTGACTTCTACACAGCGGGTGGCGGGATCTCAGGTTTCCAAAATGGTTTAGCGATTGCGGGTGACTATATGTCCGCAGCGTCATTCTTGGGTATCTCTGCAATGGTTTTCAGTTCAGGCTTCGACGGCTTGCTGTATTCATTGGGTTTCATGGTCGGTTGGCCAATCGTATTGTTCTTGGTGGCTGAACGTCTACGTAACTTAGGTAAGTTCAACTTATCTGACGTGGTGTCATTCCGCTTAGCGGAAAAACCAGTGCGTACGCTTGCAGCAGTGAGTTCATTGGTTGTCGTTGCATTCTATCTGATCGCTCAGATGGTGGGTGCAGGTCAGTTGATCAAACTGTTATTTGGTTTGAACTACAACATTGCTGTAGTGATTGTCGGCCTTTTGATGATGGCTTACGTGATCTTCGGTGGGATGTTGGCAACGACTTGGGTACAGATTATTAAAGCTGTAATGCTTTTGTCTGGCGCGACATTCATGGCTTTCATGGTGATGAAAGGCGTAGGCTTCAGCTTCTCTGAAATGTTCACGCAGTCAATTCAAGTTTTCTCTAAAGTACATGACATTTCTCTAGCAGAAGCGGGCAATATCATGGGCCCAGGTAAACTTGCAGCGAACCCAATTGATGCCATTTCTTTAGGTTTGGCTTTAATGTTCGGCACAGCGGGTTTACCACACATCTTAATGCGTTTCTTTACGGTTAAAGATGCTAAAGAAGCACGTAAATCAGTGGTTGTTGCAACGGGTTTCATTGGTTACTTCTACCTTCTAACCTTCATCATTGGTTTTGGTGCGATCCTTTATGTATCGAATAATCCACAGTTCCTTGATGTCGCGAAAATGGCAGTAACTGGCAAGCTAGAGCTTGTTGGTGGTAACAACATGGCGGCGGTTCACTTGTCTGATGCATTGGGCGGTGACTTGTTCATGGGCTTCATTTCAGCAGTGGCGTTCGCAACGATTCTTGCTGTTGTTGCAGGTCTGACCTTGTCAGGTGCTTCAGCAATCTCGCATGACTTGTACGCAAACGTATTCAAGAAAGGTCAAACGACTCCTGAATCTGAACTTCGTATGTCTAAAATCGCGACTTTAGGTCTTGCTATTTTTGCGATGATTTTAGGGATTCTGTTCGAGAAACAAAACGTTGCCTTCATGGTCGGTTTAGCATTCTCTGTAGCAGCATGTGCGAACTTCCCAGTGCTTGTACTGTCAATGTTCTGGAAAGGTTTAACCACACGTGGTGCGGTGATTGGAGGTGTGATTGGTCTAGTGACTGCAGTAACACTAATTATCTTATCTAAAGCCGTTTGGGTCGATACATTGGGCATTTCTGAAACGCCAGTGAACCCATTCAATGGTCCAGCAATCTTTGCAATGCCATTGGCGTTCTTCTGCTGCTGGTTGTTCTCTGTGACTGATAACTCAGCACGTGCACAAGCAGAACGTAAAGCATTTGATGCGCAGTATGTACGTTCACAAACGGGTATTGGTATCTCAGGTGCTTCAGATCACTAATCTGAACCTGAAATAAAAAAAGCCCCTTCATCGGGGCTTTTTTTATGGTGTTGATTCTCTTAACTGTGTTGGCTTTGAATGCTGAAAGACCTAGATCGTGACATTCAGTATTCAAGCAGTACTCAAATTGTTGGACAAAATGAATCGACTGACACGAATAAAAAGCATCGGTTTCAGTGGACATTCATGCTAAGTTAAAAAAGCGAGAACAAGAACCAATCAAACTTGGCTTTAAAAATAACAGGCTGCATATGCAAGTATTTGTCGAATTTTGGAAAGGCTTCCGTCTACTGCCTTCAGCATGGTTACTGCTGTTGCAATTTATTATGCTGATTTTGGCACTGTTGAGCGGCCATAGCTTGTCCTTACGTGTATTGGTTTGGGGCTTAGGTGTTTTGGTCCTGTTACTCATTGCCAAGGTCATTCGTCAGACCCCCGTGTTCACCATTCTCGGCTTGAGTTTTGTTGGTGGGGCATTGTTCTTTTCCTTACTGATTTTACTGGGTGCGCGAGATCCGATGCTGTTGGTGATTAGCCATGCCTTTGAGGCGATGGCCTATTTTATTGCGGCCTATGGTTTGCTGCGCTATATGTTCGCAGACCGTTATTTGACCAAAGATGAGCTATTTGCTGCAGGGGCAGTGTTTACCCTTATTGCATGGGGTTTTGCCTTTTTATATAGCATTTGCCAGATTTTAGAACCCAATAGCTTTTTAAATCCCAATGTGGCGGGTGCACAGTCATGGCTCGATTTATTATTTTTAAGCTTTAGTTTGCAGTCGGCGACAGGTTTGTCCGATTTAATGCCACTGACACCGCTGGCCCGTATGATTGCAATGTTGCAGATGTTTTGTGGGGTGATGTATTTGGCTTTAGTCGTCTCACGCTTGATTGCCTTGCAGTATATTCAGCACCGACCCAATGATCATAAAGAAAATTAAACTGTTACAGGATTCGCACTGCCTTATTTTTAAACATAAATTATGATGGAACAGAATCGTTAAATTTTAAGCTATTCATTCTTCACTCTTTATTAGACTCGTCTAATTAACCATTTTGGTTATATCTTTGTACTAAAAATAATTTTCTGGGGGAATTATGCCTTCCATAAAGCCATCGCTGTTTGCAAACATCAAACGGAATGTATTTCTCAGCACTGTCGTGATTCTGGTGCTTTTTCTGGCCTTGATTCTTTTTGACCCAAGTGGTTTTGAGGCTTTAACCAAACATTTAAATCAATGGATTATTGATTCATTTAGCTGGTTTTATGTTTTATCTGTCGCGTTATTTCTGATCTTGCTGATCTTTATTGCGCTCTCTGATATGGGGAAAATCAAACTCGGTCCTGATCATAGTCTGCCTGAATATAGCAGTAGCTCTTGGTTCGCCATGCTGTTTACCGCAGGGATGGGGATTGGTTTGATGTTCTTCGGTGTCGCTGAACCAGTGATGCATTATGTCAACCCGCCCACGGGCGATGGGCAAACCGTAGATGCCGCACAACAAGCAATGCGGATCACCTTTTTCCACTGGGGATTACATGCATGGGCCATTTATGCGCTTGTGGGATTGTCACTGGCCTATTTCTCTTTCCGACATAATTTGCCTTTAAAAGTTCGCTCTGCTTTATATCCTTTGGTGGGCAAAAAAATCTATGGTGCAACGGGAGATGCGGTTGATACCTTTGCAACCTTAGGCACCATTTTCGGGGTTGCTACCACACTTGGTTTTGGGGTGACCCAAATTAATTCGGGACTGAATTATCTTTTTGGCATTCAGCAAAGTATTGGCATTCAGGTCGGGCTAATCATTTTTGTCACTTTTTTAGCTTCGCTCTCAGTCGGTTTTGGTTTGGACAAAGGCATTAAACGGCTGTCTGAATTGAACTTGGTGCTGGCAGTGGTTTTACTGTTATTTGTGTTTTTTGCCAGTTCTTCCATTTATATCTTACAAACCAGCATTCAAAACGCAGGGCAATATGTATCTAATCTGTTCACGATGACCTTCAACTTATATGCCTACCAACCCAATGGTTGGATTGGTGGTTGGACCATTATGTATTGGGCTTGGTGGATTTCGTGGTCGCCTTTTGTTGGAATGTTTATTGCCCGAGTGTCTAAAGGTCGAACCATTCGCGAGTTCATTGTCGGGGTGTTGTTCATTCCTACAGGTTTTACCCTGATTTGGATGGGCTTCATGGGGAATGCAGCGCTGTTCAGTATTATTCAAGATGGGCACACTTCGTTAATCTCAGCGGTACAACAAGATTCATCCGTCGCACTATTTGAATTTTTGACCCATTTACCTTTCTCTCAAATATCAAGCCTGATTGCGACCGTTCTGGTGGTGCTATTCTTTGTGACTTCTGCCGACTCAGGCTCATTGGTGATTGATTACTTAACCGCAGAAACAGAAAATTCACCTTTATGGCAACGGCTATTTTGGACCATTCTGATTGCGTTACTGTCGATTATCTTACTGATGGCAGGCGGACTTTCGGCCTTACAATCGGCCACCATTATGAGTGCCTTACCCTTTACTTTGATTATGTTGCTGGTCTGTTGGGGCTTACTGAAAGCACTGCGTTTGGATGTCACCAAAATGCGTGCACTACAAGATGCACGAATCACGCCACGTGCGATTCAAAATCCACGCAGTTGGCAACAGCGTCTAGGTCTGATTATGCATTATCCACATACCCAGTCTGAGGTCGAAGAATTTATTGGTCAGCAAGTACAACATGCATTTTCAGCGGTACAAAAGGAATTTCAGCGCCGTCAGCTAGACGTGACCATTCAACCGATTGAGCATGGCTTGCAGTTACGCGTGGATCACCATAATGAAATTAATTTTATCTATCAGGTGGTTTCCCGTGAAACCCAGCCACCCAGTTTTATGGCAGATCGACTCGAAGAACAGCAGTTTTATCAAGCTGAAGTTTTCTTAAGAGAAGGTGGGCAGAATTATGATGTGATGGATTGGACTTTAGATGATCTCTTGCAAGATATTATTGACCAATATGAGCGTCATTTACATTTCTTAAATTTAGTCAGAGCCACAAACTAAAAAAAGGACGCTTAAAGCGTCCTTTTTTCTATTCAGTTTCTAAATTGAATTAGAAGCGGAATTTAGCATTTACGCCAACAGTTTGTGTATCGAGATTCTCAGTATTGTCTTTAGCGTTAGCATTTACATAGCTTGCGCCTACAGCAACTGCTGGAGTGATGAAGTAGTTAACGTTTGCACCCCAAGCTGAATCTGGAGTACCAGCAAAGCTTGATTCAACATAAGAAGCACCAACACTTAACGCAGGAGTTAAGTAAAGGTCAGTTTTAAGTTGGTAAGCGGTGTCTTCACCGTAAACAAGACCAGCTTCTAAGCCGAGCGCCATGTTTGTACCGTCGATGTTACCTACGTATTTAGTACGTGCAGTAACCGCGTCTTGATCTTCACCGATCGTAGCAGCTTCACCAACAGCTTTAACAACACCATTGCCCATTACGTTGAACGCATCAAGAGCAAATTGGTCAGCAACGCTAGTATAACCTACAGCAACCAAGAAGTTCGGAGCAGCTAAAGCACCCACTTCAAGTGCATAACGGTCACCATTGTCATCAGGCGTTTCGCTGTTTTTACCATCCAAATGTGTGTGGCTATAAGACGCACTTGCATATGCTGGAACGAATTTAGTAGGAATATACGCTTCTGCTTTAGCGCCGTAGTTGTGTGCGATGAAATCAGTACCGTCAGTGCCTAATTCAGCATAGTTATATGCCAAAGAAACATTTGAAGCTTGGTTTAAAAAAGCAGCTTCAGCTAAAGGACCTTTAGATGAATCAACATCTTTAAAGTAGAAAGTACCTTGTAAACCGCCAGTAAAATCTTTGTCATTTGCATCAGATGCATCGATGTATTCAGATTGACCCTGTACTTCGAATTGGTATGCTTGAGCACCGGTCATGGCTAATAATAAAGCAGTGGCTAAACCGAGTTTTTTCATGATATTTACCAGATTGTTAACATTGGATTAAACTAATGCTATTCTATTGTAACAATTTATTAAGTCAATGAGCTCTAATGGTATTATATTATTGAGTAATTACTCTAGTTGTGTTAGAGGTTAAAAAGTGCTCAATTGAGTGTATCCATGTCAACCAAAAAAAACTTACTGCAGAACAATAGGGTATACCTATTTAGAAAACAGAGAATGCAGGAAAATGAATTGTACTGAACTTGATTTTTAATTGATAAATTAGATTGAATATATAAATATAAACGGTAAAAAAGTTAAATAAGGCACCTCAAATATAGGCGTTTTTGTGTCCTAAATCTAAAAAACGCCTAAAATTAGCACAAAAAGCTCGTTTTTTGCTTGCATAATGTACATATCCTCTGAGTATTTGTGATAATTTTCACGCTAATTATAGCGTTGTGTTAATCCATAATGCTTTAGTTGGCTTTACAAGTGAACGGATTTATTTCATAATGATTTTAGCGAATCATTTAACAATATTGTTGTTTTCTGAGAAGCTAATTCTCCTCAAACAGTTTTTGTTTATCTGCCCAACTTTCCCCAAGGTTGGGCTTTTTTTTATTTAAATTTTCGAGATCTTATTTTTTCTAATAAAAATCTATTGGAATTTAATGCACAATAATGGTGTGAATTTAAGGCTATATTTTTCATTAAAAACTTTTATTTGAGCAAAAAAAAACCAACTTCTAAAAGAGGTTGGATTTTTCCGCCAAAATTTGTGGGAAAATTAGAATATTTGCTGAGGATATACTCTAATTTGCCCCAATAATGTGCATTATGCACCTAAATGTTGCATGTGTAAATATAGGCACTTTAAAAAATGGGAATTAAAAATATTGAATGAAATTCACACTAAACATGAATATTATTAAGGATGGATTTACTCAGCTTTCATAGGTGAGTGAAAGTTTAGCTGTGATCATTTGGGGATGATGAAATCTTAAAACGATGCAAAACAAAGAATTAATCACTTAAATACACGATATACTGTTCGTATAATAAACAGTTAATTTAGTTTTCTTTTATTTGGGAATGGGGGCGTGGTTGAAGTATGCGAGAAATACGCTCTGAGTATTTGAGTCAAAAGCTGTATATTGCAATGAGCATTATTATTTTGTCATTGTGCAGCTTATCCATTCCGTTGATAGTTAAAAGTTATCGTGATTACAACAAAACCAACCAAGCTTTAACTGAAATACAAGCCTTACAGGCTGTTGCAGACTTGGCCAATAAGATTTCACGAGAGCGTGCGCCAGCCAACAAACTCATGTCGAGTAATCAACAAGACTTTGCCAAACACGTGCTTGAGTTAAAACTATATCGGCTCACGGTGGATGAGCAGATGCAAAAGACCTTAGAGGTTTTAAAGCATTCGAACCTCCCAAATTTAGACTTAAGTTTATTTGACCGTTTAGATGAAGCTTTAACGCAAGGCAGACAGCAGGTAGATGCTTATGCAGCTCTACCACGTGAGCAACGTAATGCCGAGACCATGGATCAAGCCATCCTAAAAATGTTCAATGCTTGGGATCGTAGTCATGATGTTTTAAAAGACGTAATCGCTGTATCTGAAGGCAAAGACACCGCTGTTTCAAACTTCTATGTCCAAATTTTATTATTAGCGGACTTACGCGATCAGGCTGGTCGTGCTGCATCCAATGTGATGGCGCATGTAGCTTTTAAACAACCGATTCCTGAAACCAATTTAGCGCGTTCTTTACAGACTCGGAAGCAAGTGATGTATTTGTGGGAACTCATTGATACCTTACAGCCCGAGCGTGATAAAACCGAAGAATTTAAAGTGCTGCATCAAGCGGTTTATAACGAGTTTTTAGCCAAAGGGCTATTGATTGTTGAACGCTTGATGAATGAAAGTATTTACCATCGACCGTACTATTTAACTGGGACACAGTTAACTGAAGCAATCGTTGATAAATTTTCGACCGTGGTGGAGTTGCAAAATTATTTACTCAAATATAGCGTTGAAAAAGCCATCATTGAAAAGCATAAAGCACAAAATATTTTGCTCACAACGGTGGGTATTTCACTCATTTCAATTTTTGCGGCACTGTTTACCATGATTTATGCGCGTAAGAGAGTGTTTAGTCCACTCATTCAAGCGCGTGAAATTTTGTTTGATTTATCCCATTCCAGTATTCGCCCCAACCCGATGGATACCAAAGATCAACCAGCCAATATGTATTCTTTATTTACAGCAATTCAGCAGTTAAAACAGACGCTTCAGCAGCGAGATGCGTTGGAGTTTCGACTCAAGAATATTGCGCATTTGGATTCATTAACCGGGGTTGCAAACCGTTATGCGTTGAATGAATACATTAAACTTTTGGAAAATCAGCCGACTCAGTTTTCGGAGACTTGTTTAATGGTGATCGACATTGATCATTTTAAACAGGTCAACGATGTATATGGACATCTGATGGGGGATCAGGTGATTCAGTTTGTGGCTGAAAAATTAAAAGAAAATATTCGGACATCTGACTTGTTGGTACGTTACGGTGGTGACGAATTTATTGTGCTGATTGAAAATGTTGGAATGGAGCGCGCTTTAAAAATTGCGGAAAAGATTCGTTCTGAGATTTATGAAGCGAAGTCGGTTGATAGCATACGTTGCCCTGATTTGAAAGTCAGTATTAGTATTGGGGTGGCAATTGGTGCGACCAGTTGGATGGCACTGTTAGAAAAAGCCGATCGTGCTTTGTTTCAAGCCAAAGAGCAGGGGAAAAATAAGGTTGTGGCTTATTCAGTCGATGAAGTGAATGAGTCATATTATATTTAAAAGAACTAGATCAAAATAAATAAGTAAATTAAATAACAGTACAAAAGAATAAATGAGGGGAAAATGGGAACAGGCTGTATTTTTTGTCAGATGACACGAAATGAAATATCTTGCCATATTATTGATAGTAATAATGACTACATGGCATTTTTAACAATTTTTCCGAATACGTTAGGTGCAGCTGTTGTAATCCCTAAAAAGCATTATTCAAGTTATGCTTTTGATTTGGATGATGATGTTTTAACTGGTTTGATGTTATATACCAAGAAAGTTGCGAAAAAGTTAGATGGCTTTTTTGAAGATGTTGGGCGCACAGCAATGGTATTTGAAGGTTTTGGTGTAGATCATGTTCACGCTAAGTTATTTCCAATGCATGGTACTAAGCAAGTGCATGAAAACTGGCAAGCTGTGAACTCGAATGTCGATAAGTATTTTGACCAATACGAAGGTTATATTTCTTCACATGATTTTCAGCGAGCAGATGATAGAGAGTTGGCTTTGCTTGCTGAGCAGATTCGAGCTTTTGAATAATAAGTTGAACGATTGGTATTAATGACTATCGTTTTAGAGCATCTTCCTACTGGATTGCTGGCGTAATTGCTATTGTGTAGCGTTATCTCATTTTTACTGGGTAAAAGTGACAAAACCCATTTGTTTGACTATGCTCAGTCCCTTGAGCATAGTCAAACAGGCGACATTCATGTCGCCTGTCGTGTGATTGGATTTCAGATAAATTCAATCATTAGTGAATAGCTTTGTGTAGGCTTTGATACAAGTTCTTTCTAGCCTCTAGAATTTTAGTTCTATATTCGGCTGTTTTCTGTATATCTACCGAGCCATTTTTAAACAAAGTATAGGAATTGAATTTTCCTAAAAGTTCTCCATAAAATCTTAATTTTTCTTGTTGTTCTGTGTATCCGTGGAGTAATAAAAGACCTTCATTCTTGCTTAAAAGATCGAAGTCATTGAAAAGTGATGTTCTTAAAGGATCAAGTCGTTCTAATATTTTAGTTTGATTTATTGGTGATTTCTTTGCTTCGAACTCAAAGATACTCCATATCTTTAATATTAAATGATTAATTTCTTCAACATCTTTAGAAATATTGGTTAGTAGATTTCGGTTGTATAAAAGATTTTCTTTGGTAACAGAAGCTGAGATGCTCGCTTTTTGATTAAAATACGCTATTACACCTGTGACCAGTGCTCCTAAGCCAATTTTAATGGATGTATCTAATATTTCTAATAAAGTCATAAATGTTAAAATTATGAATAAATCATAGTTTTAGCATAATTATTTTATGAATCAAATTCTTCTTCAACCTCCTTTGAAAAAGGAGGTTGAATTATAAAATCACTTCAACATTGGCTTTAAAAACTTCGCAGTATGTGAAACTTTATTTTTCGCCACTACCTCGGGCGTTCCTTCCGCGATAATCATCCCACCACCTGCACCACCTTCAGGGCCTAAATCAATTACCCAGTCAGCAGTTTTGATCACATCCAAATTATGCTCAATCACCACAATAGTATTGCCCTTATTACGAAGCTCATGGAGGATATCTAACAGTTTAGCAATGTCATGGAAATGTAGACCTGTAGTGGGTTCATCCAAGATATACAACGTTTTACCCGTATCACGTTTTGCCAATTCACGTGCTAATTTCACACGTTGCGCTTCACCACCTGACAGTGTCGTTGCAGACTGACCTAAACGAATATAGCCTAAACCGACTTGATTTAACGTTTCCAAACGACGGTGAATCACAGGAATCGCATCAAAGAAATGCATGGCATCTTCAACCGTCATATTCAGTACATCGGAAATATTCTTCCCTTTATACCCAACTTCTAAAGTTTCACGGTTATAGCGTTCACCATGACAGTTATCACACGGCACATACATATCAGGTAAAAAGTGCATAGCCACTTTGATCATGCCGTCACCTTCACAGGCTTCACAACGACCACCTTTCACGTTAAACGAGAAACGTCCCGCAGCATAACCACGTGCTTTGGCTTCAGGCGTTTGCGCAAACAATTCACGAATTGGGGTAAACAAACCCGTATACGTTGCAGGGTTAGAGCGAGGTGTACGACCAATCGGGCTTTGGTCAATATCAACCACTTTATCAAGGAATTGCAGACCATCAATTGAATCAAATTTTTCAGCCGTTAAAGTGGTTGCACCATTAAGCTGTGTCGCTGCTAAAGGCAATAAAGTACGGTTAATCAGCGTTGATTTACCTGAACCAGATACACCAGTCACACAGGTCATCACACCCAAAGGAATGGTTAAATCCACATTTTGTAGGTTATGACCCGCAGCACCCATTAATTTAATTTGCTCTTCAGGCTTTGGCGGTTCAGTACGCTTTTTCGGTACTTCAATTTTCAGTTTGCCTGATAAATATTGACCTGTAAGTGATTCACTATTCGCAAGGATTTCATCATAAGTCCCTTCAGCAATCACATAACCACCATGAATACCAGCACCAGGGCCAATATCGATAATATGATCTGCTGCACGAATCGCATCTTCATCATGCTCAACGACTAAAACGGTATTCCCCAAATCACGTAAGCGGACTAAGGTTTCTAATAGGCGATCATTATCACGTTGATGTAGACCAATCGATGGTTCATCGAGGACATACATCACACCCATCAAACCTGCGCCGATTTGCGAAGCCAAACGAATACGTTGCGCTTCACCACCAGACAATGTTTCTGCTGAACGAGAAAGGCTTAAATAATTCAGACCCACTGAAACTAAGAAATGTAAACGCTCACGGATTTCTTTAAAAATCTTATCGGCAATTTCGCCTTTTGCACCATCAAGATTTAAATCTTGATAATAACTTTCCGCATCACCAATCGACATTTTAGTAATTTGGGCAATGGTTTTGTCTTTAACCCGAACATGGCGTGAAATTTCATTCAGACGTGATCCACCGCAGGCATCACATGCAGCATTAGATAAATACTGTGCCAAATCATCACGTACATAATTTGATTCTGTTTCACGATAGCGACGTTCTAAATGTGGCAAAATCCCTTCAAAAGGTTGCACACGATTATGCTTACGACCACGTTCATCGATATAACTTAAATCAACTTTTTCCTTGCCAGTACCGTATAAAAATTTCTTTTTGGTATCCGCATCCAATTCATTCCAAGGCGTATCCAAAGAAAAGCCAAAATGCGCTGCGACTTTTTCAATCATGCTGTAGTAGTACGGACGTTGACGATCCCAACCACGAATCGCGCCTTGGCTAATCGACACATCAGGACTTGGAATGAGTTTTTCGGCACTAAAATGGCTACGTGTACCTAAACCATCACAGGTTGGGCAGGCACCAAAGGGATTGTTAAATGAAAATAAACGCGGCTCAAGTTCCGCAACAGCACGGTCACATTCAGGACATGAATGTTTAGCCGAAAAAACCCGATCAGGATGTTCACCGTTCATCCAAGACAAAACAGCAATATCACCACCTAAGCGCAGTGCCGTTTCAAAAGATTCTGCAATGCGGTTGCCGAGGTCATCACGGACTTTAAAACGATCCACCACCACTTCAATGGTGTGTTTTTTCTTTTTATCGAGTTCTGGAATTGGGTCGAGATCAACAATCTCACCATCGACGCGCGCCCGTACAAAACCTTGACTTTGTAGCTGTTCAAACAGGTTGGAATATTCGCCTTTACGCTCACGCACCACAGGTGCAAGCAGCATCAGCGCTGTTCCTTCATCCAGTCCTTTTACGGCATCGACCATTTCCGATACGGTCTGTGCCACCATCGGCAAATCATGCTCTGGGCAAAATGGTGTGCCGACACGTGCGTAGAGTAGACGTAAATAGTCATAAATTTCGGTAATGGTACCCACCGTAGAACGTGGGTTATGGCTGGTTGACTTCTGTTCAATCGCAATGGCAGGGCTTAAACCTTCAATTGAGTCAACTTCAGGTTTTTCCATTTGTGACAAGAACTGGCGCGCATAGGCCGAGAGCGATTCGACATAACGACGCTGGCCTTCGGCGTACAGCGTATCAAATGCAAGCGATGACTTACCTGAACCAGAAAGTCCCGTGATCACCACGAATTTATCGCGGGGAATATCAAGGTTCACATTTTTTAAGTTATGGGTACGTGCGCCTCGAATACGGATATGACTTTGGCTCATAAAACTATCTCGAAATTGTGCAGATGAAGGAGGTATATGATAACGACTTATGCTTTATTCAAGTGTTAAACATGATTTTATAGCGACAAATCATGTCGGCCAAAAGAAAAGTGATGCTGCTAGACTGTAGCTAGATTTCAGTGTTGAAACAAGTCTCAACGTATCGACATTGGCTGCGACTGAAAACTGGAAGGTATTTATAAGTTGCGTAAATAAAGAGATGATCACCCATTCGGCGTAGCGTAAAAGTTGAATCATGGCTGTGCTATTTTTGGTTTGCCGTACGCCTTCAGGGATAGAGTGTTGTTGTGGTTGCAGCATTTAGCATGCTAGCGCATAAGGACGTTCAAAGATTGAATCGACCGTCTCAAAAGCAAAGGGACGGATAATGTCATGATGGAGACGGGCATAGAAATTGACTTCATGCTCAAGAGTTTGTAAGAAGGCGTCGTAGTCATCTTCAAAGTCTGGCAGGTCGAGTAAGTCTTGTTCTCGACTTAAAACGCAATGATATTTTTTAATAAAAGCCAACATCAATTTTTGAATATGTGGATTGGTATAGTAAATGAGATAGGTCGCGGCAGAACCGCAGTGTAAACAGCCTTTTTCAAGGTATATTTCTTCGTTATTTAGCCAGCAACATTGTACGGTAAAAAATGCACGAATGGCTTCAGTACCAAGAGTATCCGGATGCATGAGAACGGCCCTCGAAAGTTAATTATGCAAATGATAATTATTATTATTATTATTATTATTACTAGAGTTTAGTTTTAAATGCTTAAAATAGCAATCGCGCCTTCTGAAAAAATACGATATTCGGTCAATAAAAAGCCCTGAAGGTTTCAGGGCTTTTTGGATCATTTTCGCTTTTAAGCGTGGTCTAAACCGAGCCATTGCTGCTGTTTATAAGCGCTGTCCCAGAACAACCATTCCAGTTCAGCCCCTTTACGGTAGGCTTTATGCATTTTCTCAATAGTGTCTGCATCGCAACGCGCAGCCACTTTATCGATGGTTGCAATTACATTACGTACTGCTTGGTTGAATTCTTCACCTGCGTAAGTATCAATCCACGCTTGGTACGGGTTGTTGGCGATAGAGTTACCCACAATGTCTTTACCGACTTCAGCATAAATCCAAAAACAAGGTAAGAGCGCTGCTAACACCACAGGGTAGCTTTCAGACCATGCTGTTGCCGTTAGAAATGAAGTGTAATGGTGACATGCCAAAGTCAGAGGTGTTTCTTCAAACTGTTGTTTTGAAATATCAAAATTTTTCATAAAGCCATCATGCAAACTGCGTTCCACCACAATCGCTTCTTTGGCTCCTTGGCTAAACTGGATAATGTCATCGGCCTCATATGCTTTGGCACCACACACCGCTAAAGCACGACCATAAGCCACCAAGTAGTGCGCATCTTGAATCACATAATGACAAAATGCTTCTTTATTAAGTGTGCCTGAAGCCAATTCTTGGTTAAAAGGTAAAGCCAGTGTTTTTTGATATAAGTCGACATTACGTTGCCAAACGTCTTGAGAAAAAGCCATGATTAGATCCTGAGGGAAGCCAAAATATGGGCAAGACTATAACAACAGTTTGCGCGGAACAACAATCCATCTCCGTACATCGGTGAGATAAGTAAAAATTAACGAAGATGTTTTGGTTTCAGACTTAAAAAGCGTCATAATTGCGGCCATAAAACTCAACCTGTTTTTTTAAGTTTTCGTTCATCTCCAAATTTTTTATAGGTCGATCTGTCATGATGAAACATTTTGGTTTCTCTATCATTTTTACGATCGTGTGTCTTGCGTTATCTGCGTACTGGGGTTTTACCCATGGACCAGAAGCGGGCTTAAAGACCATGTTTACTGCTTTGACCATCACTGCAATTTTAGCGGTGATGGAGGTCTCGTTATCTTTTGATAATGCCGTTGTCAATGCATCTGTGTTACGAGGTTGGGATCATTTTTGGAAAATGTTATTCCTTACCGTGGGTATTTTAGTCGCTGTATTTGGTATGCGTTTAATCTTCCCTGTCGCAATTGTGGCGGTAACTGCAGATATGGGCTTCGTTGAAGTTGTTCAATTGGCTTTAAATGATCCAAAAACCTACTCACAACGTCTGATGGATCACCACCCTGAAATAGCTGCATTTGGTGGCGCGTTCTTATTGTTAGTGTTTCTTAACTTCTTTTTGGATGAAGGTAAAGATACGCACTGGTTCCGTTGGTTGGAGCGCCGTTTGGCGAACTTGGCTAATGTTCCTGCAATGTCAGTCTTCCTTGCACTGATTGCACTTTTGGTGATGGCGGCTAATGTCGATGAAGCTAAACGTCTCGTGGTGACCATGGCGGGAATCTGGGGCATCGTGGTTTACATTGGCGTACAAGTCTTGAGTCATTTGTTGGGTGGTGAACCTGAAGTTGATGAAGACGGCAATGCAGTTACACATGATGCCAATGGCGCAACCACGGGTGTGGTCAAAGCAGGTATTGGTGGTTTCTTATACCTAGAAGTACTTGATGCATCGTTCAGTTTTGATGGCGTAATTGGCGCGTTTGCCATTACTTCCGATGTCGTGATTATTATGTTGGGTCTCGCGATTGGTGCGATTTTCGTGCGTTCGATGACGATTTACTTGGTAGAAAAAGGGACTTTGGATGCCTATGTCTTCCTTGAGCATGGTGCACACTACGCAATTGGTGCTTTAGCATTCATTATGCTGGCAAGTGGCACAGGTCTACATGTACCAGAAGTTGTCACGGGTTTAATTGGTGTGGCCTTTATTGTTTGGGCTGTTATTGCTTCTATTCAATACAAAAAACATCAAGCCGCTTAAAGCAGATTGCTTTAAACCGTGGAAAAGCGCAGCTCAGGCTGCGCTTTTTGTTTTTCAGATCAGGAAGGCTTTTATTAAACATAAAATTCATGCCGCTAGTCGGATTGAATAGCCTATAATCTTGATCCAAGATTAATTCAATACAGTCTGTCCTCGTTTATGATGAATGCTTTAGAACGTCGTTCAACTTTTGCCTTAAGCAGTATTTTTGCCTTACGCATGTTGGGTTTGTTCATGATCATCCCTGTATTTTCTGTGGCAGGGCAGACCTATGAATATGCAACGCCTGCGTTGCTCGGTTTGGCTGTGGGGATTTATGGCTTAACACAGGCCATTTTACAGATTCCTTTCAGCTTGATTGCCGACCGTTATAGCCGTAAGCCTTTGGTGGTTTTTGGGCTACTTCTATTTGCTTTAGGTGGTGCAATTGCCGCGATGTCCGACACCATTTATGGGGTGATTATTGGCCGTGCCATTGCAGGTGGGGGGGCAGTGTCTGCAGTGGTGATGGCACTACTGGCGGATGTGACCCGTGAAGAAAATCGTATGAAAGCCATGGCAACCATGGGCATGAGTATCGGAGTTTCTTTTGCTGTGGCTTTTAGTTTGGGGCCGTGGCTTACCGGTTTAGTGGGGATTTCAGGATTATTCTGGGTAACGACCATCATGGGTTTGGCGGCCATTTCGATGCTGTTTTTGGTGCCAAAAGTCACCCGCCATCATCGTAATTATCAGCAAGGTTATTTGGCTCAGCTCAAACAAGTCTTAAAAATGGGTGATCTGAACCGTCTGCATGTGTCGGTGTTTAGCTTACATTTATTGCTGACAGCAATGTTTATTTATGTTCCATCACAGCTTATCGATTTTGCAAAAATTCCACTAAATTCACATGGCTGGGTATATTTACCGTTGTTGGTGATTAGCCTGTTTTTTGCCTTTCCAAGTATTGTGTTGGCTGAAAAATATCGCAAGATGCGAGGCATCTTTTTAACGGCTATTGGCGGCATTATTTTAGGTTTAGGCATCCTAATTTTTGGCTTTGAGTCGAAGTATATTTTGCTGACAGGTTTGGGCTTATTCTTTATTGCTTTTAACGTCATGGAAGCGTTGCTGCCGTCATGGTTATCGAAAGCTGCGCCAATTCAGTCTAAAGCCACCGCGATGGGCGTAAATGCCAGCAGCCAGTTTTTAGGCGCATTCTTTGGTGGTGTCACAGGCGGTCAGTTGCTGCTGTTAAACAATACTGCCTTGGGTTGGAGCATCCTGACTGGACTGGCGATTGTTTGGTTATTGATTAGTTTTGGCTTGGCGCAACCGCGTTATTTGTCTTCGATGGTGTTGCGTTTACCTGAACATAAACAAACGGACGAATGGACTTCACAGCTTTTAGCGATTCGTGGTATTGAAGAGGTCGTGGTGATGTCTGATCAGCAAGTAGCGTATGTAAAAGTCGATAAGCAGCAAATAGATGATGCTACGCGACAAGATTTAACGCAGTTGTTGGGGAAAGAGGTAGCCATTTAAGCATAACTCTTATAAAGTAAATAATAGAAATAGATAGGAAGTAAACATCAGATGCGCGGTGTAAATAAAGTTATTTTAGTGGGCACATTAGGCCGAGATCCAGAGACGAAAACTTTTCCAAACGGTGGTTCGTTGACCCAGTTTTCAATTGCAACGAGCGACTCTTGGACAGATAAAAGCACCGGTGAGCGTAAAGAGCAAACCGAATGGCACCGTATTGTGTTACACAACCGCCTAGGTGAAATTGCGCAACAATACCTACGTAAAGGTTCGAAAGTTTATATTGAAGGGTCACTGCGTACCCGTCAGTGGACAGATCAAAATGGTCAAGAACGCTACACCACAGAAATTCGTGGTGAGCAAATGCAGATGCTCGACAACAACCGTCAGCAAGGTGAGCAAATGCAAGGCGGAAATGATGGTTATGCACAACCACGTTTCAACAATAACCAAGGTGGTGGTTATAACAATAACAACAACCAAGGTGGTTATGGCGGCAATCCTGCAGCGGGTAATAGCAACAATCAACAAAGTGGTTATGCGAACAATAACCCAAGCGGTTTTGCACCAAAGGCGGCTCCTCAGTCAGCGCCTGCGGCAGCACCAGCAGATATGGATGATGATCTTCCGTTCTAACTTGTGCAGTTAGTAAATGTTGTATGAAGTAAAAAAAGGATTTGATTTATATCAAGTTCTTTTTTTATGGCTAGGCAAATTTGGTATTTAAAAAAGAGCTTTATAGAATAAAAATGTTCAGCTAATACGAGTGACATAGCATACTTTTCCTCTCTATAAAAAAGGGACCTCTGATGAGATCCCTTTTTAAAAAGACGAAATGCTAATAAATCATGATAAAGATTGCTGAGGATGAACCATATTTTTGATCGATAGCACATCAGCCAAAATTTGATCAGACAATAGGTTTTCAGCTTTAATTAAAGCCAATACACTTTGACCAGTTTCATTCGCTTGTTTTGCAATACGAGTCGTTGTTTCATAGCCCAAATATGGGTTGAGTGCAGTAATAATGCCAATTGAATTATCTACATTTGCCTGACAGTGTTCAGCATTGGCACGGATGTTTTCAATACATTTGTATTGGAACATTTGCATAGCTTTACCTAACAAATCGATCGATTCGAACAGTTTAAAAGCAATTAACGGCTCCATCGCATTGAGCTGTAACTGACCTGCTTCGGCCGCCAAAGTAATGGCTAAATCATTGGCAATCACTTGAAAACACACTAAGTTCATGGCTTCTGGGATAACAGGATTCACTTTGCCTGGCATAATTGAACTGCCTGGTTGGCGCGGTTCTAAATGGATTTCATTCAGACCAGTACGAGGGCCACTAGAAAGCAAACGCAGGTCATTGGCAATTTTTGAGAGTTTAGTCGCGGTACGTTTTAAGAAGCTCGATAATAAAACGAAATCACCCATATCTGAGGTTGCTTCGATTAAATCAGGTGAACTACTGATCTGCTTTTGCGTAATTTCAGACAATGCTGCGATGGCATATTCACGATACTTAACTTCGGTATTGATCCCTGTTCCAATTGCTGTTCCGCCCAAATTTACAACACTTAGAGCAGACGGCATGATGTCATTGAGCTTGTTTAAATCATTTTGTAAGGTATTTGCAAATGCGCCAAATTCTTGACCCAAGGTCATTGGAACAGCATCTTGCAATTGGGTACGACCCATTTTTAAGATATGCGAAAACTCATCTGACTTGTTCTTAAAACTTTGAATTAAATTTTGAAACGGGCTGTTCAATTGCTCTATTGCAAAAATTAAACCCACTTTAATTGCCGTTGGATAGACATCATTGGTTGATTGAGACATATTAATATCATTATTTGGATGTAAATATTGATATTCGCCTTTTAAATGATCTAAATGTTCTAATCCAATATTAGCCAGTACTTCATTGATATTCATATTGGTGGATGTTCCCGCACCACCTTGAATCATATCAATTGGAAATTGGTCATGATACTTATAATTAATAACTTGTTCACATGCATATTGAATGGCATTGTATTTATTTTCTTCAAGTTTATTGAGTTTAAAATTGGCTTCTGCGCATGCAGCTTTAACCATTGCAAGGGCATTAATAAAAACAGGGAATTGATTGAGTTTATTTGGACTTAAATTAAAGTTCTCTAAAGCTCTTAAAGTTTGTACGCCATAATAGCAATGAGCAGGAATTTCTTTATGTCCTAATAAATCCTTTTCAACGCGTGTGTTAATCTTAATGTTCATTTAAATAGACTCTAATCTCGAATAAATTGATATTAATGTGCGCACGGTTTTTTTTCTAATGTAAAAATATATTACTACATGCATTTTTTGCATAATAGATTATAATTGATCAAAGGATGAGTGAAGAATGAGTTATGACTTTAGAAATTCGATGGATTGAAGATTTACTTGCGTTAGAGCAAGAAAAATCGATATCTCAAGCAGCAGCTCTACGACATGTCACACAGTCTGCCTTTACGCGTAGAATTCAAAATATTGAAAACTCACTTGGTTTCCAAATTTTGAAAAGATATAGTAAAAATATTGATTTCACAGAAGCAGGCCAAGTTTTACTGGCTTCGGCAAAAAACATACAAAATCAACTCACTACAACAATAAAGTATTTAGAAAAGAATGTGAAACATGATGAGTTAACCGTCAAGTTTGCAGTGTCACACTCGCTCATTACCCAGTTTTTCCCCCGCTTTATTCATGAGTTAGTGATGGATATGACGGACTTAAAATTGGAAATTATTGCCTCAAATTTCAAACAGGGGATGCGCTTATTAAAAGATGGCTCGTGTGATTTTTTAATCAGTTATTGTGATCAAAAAACATTAGAACAATTCGATCGTTCTTTGTTCGAATTTTATAAAATTGTTGAAATGGAAATCCTCCCTGTGACAGCCTTAGATCATGACGGGACTGCCAAATATTCACTCGATCAGTCTTTTCCTTTGTTGTCTTATAGTAAACAAGCATATTTAAGAAACTGTGTGGATGAAGCGATTGAAAATAAGTTGGATTATAGAACTTTATATGAGACGGATAATGCAGGTGATTTAAAAGAGCTGGTGTTGCAAGGTTTAGGTGTGGCATGGCTGCCGAAATTATTGGTTGAAAGAGAGATTCAAGAAAATAAATTAAAAGTACTGGACGGTAAGCAGTACTATTTATTCCAAGATGTCTATCTGGTTAAGCGTGAAATGTCATTTTCAAATCGAATTGATTATATTTGGAATATTTTAATTCAGAAAAATAAATAATTGGATTTTATGGATTATTTTATTTAATCATTGTGAGATATATTTTAATAATAGATCTCCTGCGAAAGTCATTATTGCAAGTTTATCCGGTTTACGAGTGCAGCAATTAAGTTAATGCGTAAGCCGAATCTTTTCCGTCTATTTCGATAGCGTTCACTTAATATTCTAAATGTTTTCA